>JBDTOV010000137.1:0-14103 GCA_039933035.1 Ginsengibacter sp.
GTTTTGCCACCCTTTACTTTGAAAAGGCTGTTCAAGGGAAGTTCTTCTACAAAATAAATACCTGGATTGTGCGGATCGTACTTTTTTAGTATCCGCAATAGACCATCTTCAGCACATGAACTTGCCGCCGGATTTTTAAGACTTCGCATCAGTTCCGCTTCAATATCAGGAGGAAAAATTTTTTTGGTTATGAACCGTTCCAGTATTTTACTGAATTCATTTTTCCATTGTATACCATGAGGTGGTATACGGTTGCCATATTTTTCATACGCGAGCAGGTGACCCAGTTCATGCAGCAAGGTAATCAGGAAAGAATAGGTATTGAGATTGCCATTTACGCTGATACGGTGATTTTTATTTGAATGGCTGTTTCGGTAATCGCCTAAAACGCTTTTGCGTTCACGCGTAACTGTCAGGTGTACTTTGTACTCATGAAGATAGGCTGCCACGCCATCGAAAGAACCTTCGGGTAAATAGGAACTCAGTTGATTCAGTGGAGATTCTTGCTTAGGCATTAGGCTTCTTTCTTGAAATTTTCATTAGCTGTGCCACTTCTAAGCCTGTATATACAATATATAAACCCATCGAGGTAAATAAAGCAGGCTTGTTTACCTTGCCCCGAACTAAAAACAGGTAAAGGCCCAGGGCAAAAATGACAATAAATATTTTTAGGAGTAAGGATGAATAAACACCCCGTATAAAAGCATTCATGTTACTGGATTTCATTGCTTTCATTTGTAAAAAGAACCCTGAAAAACAGAGCAGGAACAAAATCATGTTGGCGGCTAATAAAAATTCAATATCAACATCATGCAAAAGCAGAAAATTTTTAAAAATAAATACCAGGATATTTATAAAAACAAATAATGCTATTACAGGAACAAAGTTGCGTACCGTTTCTTTCATTTCTTTTTAGAGGTATCTTTTATTATTCTATAAATCATGCCGCAAATAAACAACAAAGGCAGAAGCCACACCAGTAAAGGAATAGAAAGCTTCAACCATTGGTCTGCTTTGAGTCCAATAAAAACACCTATCCCGATACTAACCAGGAATTGCATGGCCAGCCCGGAATAGCGTAATAATTGGTTATCGTCCGGCTTTTTATTTATCATCTTTTTTAGAAACCATGGATTACTTCCTTTTGTCAATATTTTTTAAGCTTAAGGGTTGTAGTATCCGGGGTCACTACATTTCCCTTTAATACCTTTTCGATATTATTTATATACTCCTGCTTTTTAATAAGAGTTTGTTCTATTGAATCTGCTTTCACTTTCAGCATTTCATATTCCCTGGCTTTTTGCGCTTCTCCATAACCGGGGATATACAGCTTCAGTGGCGTAAACATAATAAGCGAAAGAGTAAGGCCTACCAATACAACAAACAATGTGCTGAGTGCAATATACACGCTTAGCCGTGTTAATTTAAAAGTTACTACCTCGTCAAAAGTGTCTTCATTCAAAACTACGAGCCTGTAACGGTTCCGCAGGCGCCTTAAAGATGAGTTGCCGCCGGGCAGTGACATATGGATTTTTTAGGTTGTTAAAATATGCGAATGCATGCATTAATTGGCATATTAGCTCAAAATAACCGTATTTTTAAAATATTTTTGCAAAATGGAAGTTTTATATAGAAACACATCACTTTTCCATATTTGTATTTCTATAAAATTGGTAATTCATGAACACCCGGATCCTAAAGTCTTTCTTAGTTTTGTTATGCACTCTTTATCTCCTACCGGAAGTTCATGCGCAAATAGGAAAGATTACGATTGATCTTCAAAAAGATAAGCCTGCAAAATTTAAAGCCAAAACACTTAAGTCAGAAAAAACAGGTCAAAAAAAATTTACTGTTCCCCGGAGATTCATCCAAAATACAGTTTCTCACTATAATTATTTTTACAATGCTAATAACAAACTGGACCAGGTTATCGAGCGGGCACGCATGTCCAACAAAGATAATTATACAAAATTATTACCCTTTTACGGCTACTCTCTTGACAATACCGCCTCCCAAAAAACTGAACTTGATTCTGTAATATACAAAGCAACTGCCGGTATTTTATTACATGACCTTCGCAGCGATTGGGTCGATAATTTATACCTGCTTATTGGCGAGG
The DNA here is from genome assembly GCA_039933035.1 of Ginsengibacter sp. Lineage (GTDB taxonomy): Bacteria > Bacteroidota > Bacteroidia > Chitinophagales > Chitinophagaceae > Ginsengibacter. The sequence continues at coordinate 2,120 of JBDTOV010000137.1, forward strand.
CCTATTATCTCCGAAAAGAATATGATTCCGCGTCCATGACTTTTCAATTCATCAATTACAACCTGTATCCACACAAGAAAAAAGATGACGATCAACTTATAGTGGGAACGAACGATAATGCCTCCAACAGGGCTATCAGTGTTTCAAGCAAAGAAGATCAGAATATTATACACAAATTCTTTACCCGTCCACCCAGCAGGAATGACGCGTTCATCTGGCAAATAAGAACGTTGATAGATATGGATGCGACGGGGGATGCGGCAGGCCTGCTTAATACCTTGCAGAATGATCCTGTCTTCCCCGGGCGGCTCAAACCTGCCCTTGAAGAAATGAGCGCCTACTGGTTTTATAAGCAACAGATGTACGACAGCACGCTGGTCCATCTTGACAATTCGTTACCAAATGCCACAGACCTGCAGGATAAAGCAAGGAGGGAATTCCTGCTGGCACAGCTTTACGAAATGACCAACCGCCAGGAAGACGCTTCTGAATATTACGACAGGGCCATGCGAAACACTACTGACCCTTTAATGGATATTTATGCCAATCTTAATAAGGCCAAAATGCTTAAAAGCCATGATCCTGCAGAGATTGATAAAAGCGTAGCGACGCTTTTGCGCATGTCAAAAAAAGATAAGTTTGAACCTTACCGTGATATTATATTTTTCTCGGCCGCACAATTGGCCCTGATAAAACCTGACACAGCCGCCGCGGTTTTTTTATTTAAGAAAAGCACCTTTTATAACATGGAAAATGTGTCATTTAAAAACAAGGCTTTTCTTGAACTGGCAGAAATAAGTTATAAACAAAAAAAATACAAAGACGCCTATGCCTTCTATGATAGCCTGCAAACGGACGATACAACTCTTAGCAACCTGGCACAAATACAGGAAAGACGAAACGCCCTTGCTGCTATAGTCGGGCACATCAATATTATTGAAAGAGAAGACAGCCTGCAATCTATTGCAGCCATGTCGCCGGCAGACAGAAATACCTTTTTGAAAAAACTGTCGAAAAGATTAAAAAAAGAACGGGGTATTAAAGAAGATGATGCTAATTATACGAATGAAGCCGCTACTTTTTTTAATACAAAAAATGCCTCGTCCAATATTTTTGGCGGCGACAATAATGCAAAAGGAGACTGGTATTTTTATAATACTTCCCTAAAGTCGAAAGGCTATACCGAATTTAAGAGAACCTGGGGCAAACGACAGAATGTTGACAACTGGCGGAGGCTTTCAACAGCCAATACTTTGGCAGGTCCGGGAGGCAGAAATTCAAACGCGTCCCCGGATGGCCTGGATAGCAGTGCCAGTATGGATCCACTCGGGCAAAATGCCAATGCGCCGGAGGTTAATTCCATGAAGATCGTTCCCATTGATGTACAGACAGATGTATCACCGGAAGGTCTTCTTGCCAATGTTCCGGATACAAAAGAAAAATTAGATGCTTCCAATAGTAAAGTTTCTATTTCTTTATTTGCACTTGGCAAAGGTTACCAAAACCTTCTTGAAGATTATAATTCTGCCATTGAGACCTATGAGCGCTCGTTACAACGTTTTCCGGATAGTTTATATGCGGGAGAATTGTACCTGGACCTCTCTTATTGTTATAGGAAATTGGGTGATCTCGCAAAAGCGGATTATTATAAAAATTTGTTGTTGCACAAGTTCGAGAAGAGCAGATTTACACAACTGGCTTTACATCCGGAAGCCATGGATCCTTCCAAAAAAGATACCGCTGCCACAAGAAGGTACGAAAAAATTTATGATCTTTTTATAGAGGGAGATTTTGAAAATGCTATTAAAGACAAAGCGCAGGCAGACAGCGTGTATGGAGCAAATTACTGGAGTCCGCAATTGCTTTATATCGAATCAGTGTATTATGTGCGCAAAAGGGATGATAGTACAGCCATAAAAATTTTAACCCAAATTATAGATCAATATCCTACTTCACCGCTAAAGCCCAAAGCGGCGACTATGATCGATGTTCTTAAAAGAAGAAGTTCTATAGAAAATTATTTAACCAACCTTACCATTGAAAGGGCAAAAGAAGATTCTCAGATCATTGTGTATAATGATCCTTCCATAATTAAAAGAGCGCTTCCTGACACGGCATATATTAACAATATAAAGCGCAGCAATGGAGTGATCACACCGGGCAAAGTCATTATTGATTCTGCATTCAGGGCACCCACTACTATTCGAAACACAACTTTTATAATAGATCCGCTTGCTGTGCAAAATGTGATGATGGTGCTTACAAAAGTTGACCCGGTGTATAGTAGTGAAGCAAGGAATGCATTTAACAGGTACAACCGGGAAAAATTTTATCCGCAGGTAATAGACATCACGAAAGACACACTCGACAAAGAAAGGACTTTACTGGTATTTTCACAATTTGAAACAGCAGATGAAGCCATCAAATACATGGATAAATTGAAAAGAGCCGCACCGGCAGAAATATCGTGGCTGCCCGCAGGTAAATATTCTTTCTATATTATATCAGGTACGAATCTTGATCTCCTGAAAGAAAATAAAAACCTGCAGAGTTATATCGACCTTTTGAGTAAAAAATATCCAGGTAAATTCTAAATTAAAAATTATAGTACCGGAATAAAGAAAGCAAAAATGAAAAATCAACGTTCACAGGGTAAAAAAAATAGCACAGGTAAAAACTCAAAAACCAAACCTGCTGTAAAAATTTTATGGATTTTAGTATTGGGTGGCATTGCCAGTGGCTTTATTGTATTTGCTGCCGCCTATTTTGGTCTCTTCGGAAAGTTGCCTTCACTCCAGGAACTCGAAAATCCCCAGGCCAATCTTGCATCAGAAATTTATGCAAATGATGGCACCACGTTAATGGGAAAAATTTATGCTGAAAACCGCACCTCTGCAGATTTCAGTAATATTTCAAAACACGTAATAGATGCCCTGATATCAACCGAAGATATAAGGTTCTATGATCATTCCGGTATTGACGCCATCGCCATCGGTCGCGCGATCAAAGGGTTTGGAAACGAAGGCGGCGGCAGTACTATTACACAACAATTGGCCAAAAATATATTAGGGCAGGGGGGTGGCTGGTTTGGAAAAAGAATTATTGACAAACTGAAAGAGTGGATTGTTGCCCTGAAACTCGAAAAAAATTTTACCAAGCAGGAAATTTTAGCACTATACCTCAACAGGGTTTCCTGGCTTAATGTGTATGGCATCAGGAACGCGTCGCGGGTGTACTTTCAGGAAGATCCGTCAGACCTTACCACTGATGAGGCAGCGTTATTGGTAGGCATGTTGAGCGGGCCGGGGAAATATGATCCTGTCAGGTATCCAAAGGCTGCGACAGACAGGAGAAACCTGGTGCTGGATCGCATGGTTACTAACGATGTAATGTCAGGTTCCGAAGCGGCCGCGTTGAAGAAAAAACCACTTGGTATCAAATATAAAAAGCTTGATGAAAACCTCGGCATCGCTCCCTATTTCCGTGCGGTGTTAAATAAAAAATTGGTTGACTGGTGCAAGTCGCACAAGGATCCTGCCACCGGAAAAAATTATGACCTGTATCGGGATGGTTTAAAAATCTATACGACCATTGATCCCAAAATGCAGTTGTATGCAGAAGAAGCCGTAGTAAAGCACATGGCTAATATGCAAAAAAGATTCAATAGCCAGTTACCAAAGAATGTATGGAAGGACCATGACGATATCTTAAACCGGGCAATGAAAGAAAGTGAACGATGGAAGTATATGAAGGAAGAAGGTATAAAAGATGACAATATAAAAAAGTCGTTTTATGTGCCGGTGAAAATGAAAGTATTTGCCTGGAACTCAAAACGTGAAACAGATACCACCATGACTCCAATGGATTCGATAAAGTATTTTAAACAAATGATGCAGACGGCCTTTGCTGCAATGGATCCTGTGACCGGAGAAGTAAAAGCATGGGTTGGCGGCGTAGATTTTAAATGGTTTAAATATGATCATGTAACGGCCAACAGGCAGGTAGGTTCTACCTTTAAACCTTTATTATATACCCTTGCCCTCACCGATGCAGGGCTAACACCGGAAAGTTACCTCGGTGGAAAAACAATTACGTTAGCCAACAAAACTATTTCCGGCGGTGGTGGCACGATGGCATATTGCCTGGCCAAATCATTGAACGTCGCGGCGTGGGATCTCATGAGCCGTATTGGCCCTAAAAAGACTGCCGAGTTTGCACATCTCTGCGGCATTAAAAGTGATATTCCCATTGTGCCGTCTATTGCTTTGGGTTCTGCTGATATCCAGCTTTTTGAAATGCTGAGGGCGTACACCATGTTCCCTAACAGGGGTTTCAATACGGAACCGATTATCATAAACAGGATTGAAGATAAAAATGGCAATACAATACAAGCATTCGAATCAGAATCGAAGCAGGTAATAAGCGAAGTAGATGCCTATACCATGTACAAAATGATGCAGGGTGTTGTTGACTATGGCACCGGGGGCTCTATGCGCTGGAAGTATGGAATAACCAGCGATATGGGCGGTAAAACCGGCACCACCAATGACAATACTGATGGATGGTTTATGGGATATACTCCACAGCTACTTGCGGGTGCGTGGGTCGGGTGTGATGATCCGTTTCTACATATAAGAAATGGATGGACTAATGGTGGAAATGATATGGCTATGCCGGAATGGGCTTATTTTATGCAAAAAGTGTATGCCGATAAAAAACTCGGTATTGATCCAAAAGCAACCTTTCAAAAGCCGGCAGAGTTGAATAACGATCCTATTTATGCCGATCAGAATTTTTCCAATATAGTAAAAGAAGGGCAGGGAAATGATTTTACGCCCGACCAGGGAAACGGAGATGCAGGAGATTATCAAAATGCACCAATAAATGTGCCTGTAGAGTCTGAATTTAACCAGGATAAAGCAACAAATAAAAATTCATCCGGGGCAGAAAAAAAAATAATAGGCCCGGTGAATATGGCTGATGAATTTTTAAAAGATACTTCAAAAGTGCATGAAAAAAAACCGGGTGAGAAACCGGTAGATAAAAGCACTAATAAGGACGATGGAGCAAATAAAGATGCGACGGATAAATTGAAGAAGCCTGCAGCGAAAAGCGTAAAACCCGGAAGTGATTATTAAATTATTTTTTTTTGGTTTAAAAACAGTGCCAATTTCTCAATATTCTTATTATTTTTATGACAGATTACCAATACCTGGAACCTTATTACAGAAAATGATAATTCAGAAAATTTTCAGTTATGAGTGATATAAAATGGCTACAAAAACAGGAACATTTTGACTGGATGCAAAAATGTCTTACCTGTTGGAAAATGTGCGAGGAATTGATTGCATGGAGCATTAAAAATGGAAAGCATGTATCCACGATAAATATATGCAGGGATACTGCGGAAATGTGCAGCCAATGCATCAAGTTTGAAGCGCAACGTTCTCCTTTTTTTCAAAACCTATGCGAGGTTTGCGCGGAAATATGCTCGATGTGTGTGAATGAATTGAGCCAACACGAAACTGAAAATGAAATCTTCACCCTAACCATGGAAGCATGCAATGTATATTCATCCGCGTGTATTGAAGTAGCACAGAAACAAAAGCGAACCATCAATGCAGAGAACTGATTCAAAATAAAAGACAGTAGAAAAGGTAACATCATTTTAATTAAAAAACACCCCTTCTCTCAGAGGGGTGTCCCTTTATGCAGGCATTTCATAGTTTAATAAAGCGGGCTTTTCCAGCCCACAAAGTTATTATCTACTTTTTGTCTTTTGTTGTATATACAAGCATTTATGTAATCGCAAAAGACAATTCTTACCCTACTTAATAAGATGATGCGGAAGCTGGTTAAATTCTTTTTTAAATGCAATTGTAAAATTGCTCAGGTTAGCATATCCTAGCTGGAGGCCGACTTGCCTTACGGAGTATTTATGCGTTAGCAGAAGAATGCGGGCTTTTTGCATGCGTCTTTTTTGGAAATATTCAAACACAGTATACCCGTACATCTTTTTAAACTTTGTTTTTAAGGACGTGCCGCTCATCAGCGCCATTTTTGTCAGGGCAGCAAACTTTGGCGGTGCCGAATTGATATCTTTTCCAAGATATTCCCAAACAATCATAAGCCGGCTGATCTCCTCTTTTGAAATTTTAACTTTGCCGGATTTAATAAAATCAACAAGGTTAGCCTTAATATCTGAAAAGAAAATTGCAAGTAATTTGTTGATCTTCTCTTCGATACCGTTTAGATTCAATGCCTCTTTGTCGGTTTCTCTTATTATTTTAAGGAAGGCGCTTTTTAAAGAGAGATTGATTACATCAACGGGGCTTTTCCTTGTTTTTAGCGCGAGGTAATTTTTTAATAAGTTATAAGAACAATCCACGTGTAGTTTTCTGAAAAAACATCGATAGGGTATTGAAATCTCCAGCGTTTTTACTGCTGAATTTTCGGAAGCAAAAAAAGCAAACTCCTCTAATGAACTTAACAGCGACACCGAATAGCTTGTGGAATAGGCTTCGTTACTAAACTTCCTGTTAGCTATTATTAATGCATTGGAAGCGTGTGAAATTTCGTCGATTCTAAGCGTAAAAAATTCGGAGGCTATGGGCATTTTATGCACGTAAAAATCTTCTCTCGTATTGTAATTAGCGCATAAGTATTGAATACCGTCTTGCATGGAAAAGGCTTTAAAATAGCCAGCCGCCATATCATTGTTTACCCACTGGGTATCGTCCTGTACTTTTATTTTTTCCCGCCCGGCAACTTGCTTTAAAAAAAAGAAAGATTGCTCATGTTTATGGGTAAGTGAATACATATTAACCAGTAATTTTTGATTCTTTGGGGTAAATTCAAATACAAATTTAAAAAAATAATAGGGAAGTATACTATATAGAGGTGTTTATTATTTAGGTTATTTTGTTAATGCCCCCCGGGTTAAAAAGTATTTGAATAATGTTTGATTACAACATATTTTTATAGAAATTTTATGCCTTGAAGCCAAAAATCATTAAAGCTTTTCTTGTACTGTTACTTGTTGTTTCCAGCATTCATTTGCTTTTTGCGTGGGGTGCCTGGGGACACAAACATATAAATCGTGCAGCCGTTTTTGCCTTGCCAGACAGCATGCGACTATTTTATTACAATCATATTGATTTTATTACGGAAGCCGCGGTGGTTCCGGATTTGAGACGAGGTCTTTTAAATGATAAGGCCGAAAGTCCCAGGCATTTTATTGATATTGAAGATTTTGGGAATATCCCTGTTGCGGCCTTTCCAAAAACTACCAAAGAAGCTTATGCGAAATATGACAGCGCTTTTTTAAACAAGACCGGCTACCTTCCCTGGTATATCCAGAATCTTACAGAAAAGCTTACCCAGGCCTTTAAAAAAAGAAGCAAATCAGAAATACTTTTTCTTTCTGCTGAACTGGGTCATTATGTGGGCGATGCACACATGCCGTTGCATACCGCATCTAATTATAACGGGCAATTAACCGATCAAAAAGGTATTCATGCTTTATGGGAATCGACAATACCTGAAATGTTTGGCATTAATTATGATTTTAGAACAGGTGATGCCAGGTACCTACCGGATGTTACTGCCGAAACCTGGAACATCATAGCGCATACACATTCCCTTGAAGATACTTTACTGGCTTTTGACAAACAAACCAGGAAAACTTTCACCAGGGATAATATGTATAAAAAAGACGCTGCTGGTAATAATGTTTTGTTTTACAACCAGCCGGTTTTTTCAGACGCGTATGCAACACAATTTAATAATGCCATGAATGGGATGGTTGAAAAACAATTACGATTATCCATCCAGGATGTTGCCAACTTTTGGTACACGGCATGGGTAGATGGAGGCGCCCCCGACCTCATTTCATTAGATGATGCACATCTGACAGCACAAAATAAGAAGAATTATAAACTTGAATATAAGGCATGGAGTAAAGGCAAACTCCTGAACCTTTCCAATGAAAAAGAATAAAATTATGGGAAGAATTAATACAATCAGGCTGGGAAAATCATAAATAATACGCCACAAAATTTATAAATACCTGAGCGGATTGCGTCTTGATCTTTGAATATAATTTTTTATGTTCATCCAGAAAGCGAAAAACAAATAAAATATCACCGGTGAACCAAGCGTTAAGAAAGAAAGATAAATAAAATATTTTCTTATAACGGATGTGGCAATTCCCATTCGTTCACCAATTGCCGTGCAAACACCAAACACCTGCCATTCAATAAAGTGTTTTATTTTATACATAATTCAAAACTAAATAATATTTGCAATAAAAATGCCATGGAAATGATATTTTAATTTTTAATTTAAATATTGCCCGGTTAAAAATATTCGGGGCCTTATTAGCATTGAATTCCCTCACCCCAGCCCTTCTCCAAAGGAGAGGGGCTAAAACCCTTAACCACAAATAGTTTCAGCTAACTAAAATAATGTTACCAGGACAATAATGGTTTTAATTCAATATCCCCATTCCTTCATCGCCTTCAAATCTTCATCCGCACATTCGAGCGCCGTTTTATTTTGATATTCTTCCTGTTCTATTATAAAATATTTTGTGCCGGATTTTCGGGCGAAAGCAATAACATCTTTCACGCCAATAACGCCCTTTCCCAATAAAGTATTTTCATAAACCCTGCCATCCGGCCCCGGCGAATCTCTTTTCAATTCATCTTTTACATGCATCAGTAAAAATCTTCCCGGATATTTTTTTAAATAATATAAAGGTCTGCCGCCCGGCTCATACATATTGCCAATATCCATTTGCTGGGCTACCAAAGATTTATCGGTTAACTGGAGCAAGAGATCGTATAAAATGGTTCCCTCAAGACTATGATTGAACTCATAGCTTTCATTATGAAAAGCAAAATGTATCCCAGCCTTTTTACAAAGTATGCCGGTTTTATTATGCATATCCATATAAAATTTGAAATCGTCGGGGGTTTTACAAAGGCTTTCATCAACCCCGGGGCTAATCATATACTTCATTCCCACAGCAGTCGCATCTTCAATGGTGTATTTCCATTCGTTTGTAAAATCTTTAGCGCTTTTGTTCCATTGCGCGGCAGTAAGCGAACTATGACCACTAACCATTTTTAACCCGGTATCCTGTAAAATATTTTTAAAATCCGGTATGGAATAGCCGTAAAATTTCCGGTCCTGGTAACCTGCATGTTCTACATCTTTATAACCCATTGCGGCCAGCTTTTTCAAGGTACCCGCCGGGTCATTTTTCATATCATCTCTTACGGTATATAACTGGATACCGACGACGGTTTCAATATTATTTTGTTCTCTTGCTATACCAGGAAGGATGGCAGCACCGGCAATGGCCATGCTGCTGTTTTTAATAAATGTGCGTCGGGAAACAGGCATAAACAATTTTTTTTAGAGGACTAAAATACTAATTGTTTCCAGGTATTGCCGCATATTTTTTTCTCCGGAGTGTAAGAGCAGCCGGTTTCTTTATTTAATTGTAAGGAATCCATCAACGTCATATTTTTTCTAATGTTGTATATGATAATCGAAATATTTCATCCCGGCAAGGAGGAACAACTATATAAAAGATTGGATGAGATAGGAAGGCAATTACCGGAAGGTGTGCATTATATTGATAGTTGGATTGATGAAGGGATAACGACATGTTACCAGGTAATGGAAAGTGACCAGGAAGAAAAAATCCGGGAATGGGTCAAACTTTGGGCCGACCTGGCGGATTTTAAAATTGTGCCCGTAATAACTTCCGGTGAAGCAAGGAAAAAAGTGATTGCTGGATAAGAATTATTTGGGATATCAATTTTACAACGACCTGGCATACTACAACACAATATACACCACGCCTTTTACGATTGTAGTATTCGTTTTTAAATCGATCATATATGCGTAGGCTCCCGACGTAAGTTGAACACCTTTGTATTTTCCGTCCCAGGAAATATTTTTTCCATGATTATCAAATACGACCTGGCCATACCTGTTAAATACTTTTACTTCAGCACCCGGGTAAGCCTGCAATGTTTCTATAAACCACGTATCATTCTTACCATCACCGTTAGGCGTAAACGCATTCGGAATATATAATTGATGATACACTTTTACGAAGACAGAATCTGTTGCTATTCCGCAATCCTTATTGGATGTTACGTGTAACGTATAGACCTGGCTGGAAGGTGGATTTACCAATGGATTCAGTACTGTTGCTCCTGTTACATTTGTGTATGGGCTCCACATATAGCTAACGTTTGTACCGCCTGCACTTCCATCCAGGGTAACGGATTGCCCGCTGACGATAACTTTGTCCGGTCCGGCATCCGCGGTTGGTTTTTTGTCTATGGTAATCTCCAGCGAATCATATGCCTTACACTCCTGGTTTCCAACAGTCACGATATACAAAGTAGTTTCATTTGGTAAGGCCACAGGATTTGAAACATTAGGATCAGAAAGCCCGGTTGCCGGTTTCCATTCATAGGATGTGATATTGGTACCTGTGGCGAGTAACCGGACAGGGGTTCCTTCGCAAACTTCCACATCGGCTCCCGCATTAACAACAGGCTTTATGGTAAGCCGGACAATTGTTGTGTCTGTACTGGTACATCCTTTGGCAGAAGTTACTTTTACATAATACGAACCATCGTTTCCGGCTATCGTTGCAGGAATAAAGGGAGACTGTTCGGTACTAGAGAAATTCAATGGTCCTTTCCAGGAAAACAATATTCCGTCATTCGAGTTCAAAAACAGGGTATCTCCCAGGCAACTGCCATGGTTAGACGCTGCAATTACAGGGTATTTATTTACACTTACAGCGACTACATTAGAGAAAATAGAACAGGAGGAAATATTTATATTGTCTCTCTGCGAAACAGCAAACCTGTACTGGTAAAGTCCGGGTGCTATTTCGGGTGATCTTTTATAGGTGGTGTTGGTTGCCCCGGTAATATTCGCCCAGGAAGCGCCATCATCTGCACTTACCTGCCATTGATACACAGGATCATTATAGCCCGCGGAAACATTTGCCACGAAAGTAAAAACAGAACTATCACCCGTGCATACATCCACTGAATCGGGCGCTCCGCTAATGTGAGCAGTAACCAACGGGCCGCAGGCACGAAAGGTAATATCATCCAATAAAAGATCATTTCCGCAGCCACCCGGTGCATTGTTGGTTAACCTCAATATTACCGAATTTATACCCGCAGTTGTGGAAAAAAAGAATCCATATTGGTTCCAATCCGAACTTGTAGGTAAATCTCCGGTTTGATAAGATTTCAAAACTGTACCGGTTGTAGTTTCAATGTTAAAGGTAATATTGGGTTTAATGCCCATGCCAAAGCAGGCTGAAGGCTCTAAAAGGTTATAGATCCATGCAGCAAATTCGTAAGTCGTATTCGGGCAAAGGCCATCAACCGTTTTTACAAAAAAATCACCTGGGTTAAAAGATGCATTTATCACCATCATATATCCATTTACATCACCGGGAGTATGATCTTGTGAAACGTTGTGCCATGTATTGCCAAAACAACTATAGGTTGAATTGGCTATAGTATAATACCCGTCGTTTGGGCAATCCTGGTTAGCAAATGAATAATTGGTCAGGCTTCCTAATGGTGGCCCGGGATTGGAACCGGAGCCAAATGTAATATTAACTACAGGATCGCCGAGACTTCCCTGGCATAATTGGGCTGTGGTTGTTGGTAAATAAATAAAAGAAAATAGCAACAAAGCAATCAAAATTTTTAAGGATCGCTTTATTATAGGCCCTCTCATTAATAATGTATACATGTTATATGTCAACAAATAATTTTCAAAAGGGAACATTGATAAATTGAAAAGGAAATAACGAAAAGAAACCGAAATTTCTTTTCGTTATTTCCTTACTTTTTTTCCGGTATAAAGTTAAAATATTAAATCAGAAGCCTGTTGAAATGCTGGAAGTTTTTTGTAAGTAATTCTATTGT
>JBDTOV010000138.1:0-14073 GCA_039933035.1 Ginsengibacter sp.
TGCCGGTCAAACCGGTGATTTTTTCCCGCATCACATGGATGCAGAATGGTGTAAAACGCAACCCTTCAAACAACGTATTGCTCATGGCACACTCATTTTTAGCATCGCCATTGGGATGACTGCAAATGCGATAAATGAAGTAGCAATGACTTATGGGTATGAACATGTACGTTTTTTGAAACCCGTATTTATTGGGGACACTATTCACGTTAAAATAATGATCAAAGAAAAGAAAGAACATAAAAGACCGTCCTATGGATTGGTCACAGAATCAGTGGAAGTATTTAACCAACATAATGAAGTAGTGATGGTATGCGAACATATCCTATTGGTAGAAAAAATTAAATAATAAGATTGGAAAAAATGAGTAAGATCGTTTTAAATGGAATAACCTGGGGTCATAGCAGGGGTATTACACCGCTATTTGCGGCGGCACAGCGGTTTACCGAATTACATCCTGATGTGGAAATAAACTGGAAAAAACGCACCCTCCAGGAATTTGCGGATTATCCTATTGAAAAGCTAACGAAACAGTATGATATCCTAATCATTGATCATCCGTGGGTGGGTTGTGCGGCAGCTACAAAATGCGTATTACCATTGGACGAATATTTATCAAAAGGATATTTGAAAGAACAGTTAAACAATTCCGTTGGTTATTCCCATTTAAGTTATAATTACGAAGGCCATCAATGGGCATTGGCTATTGATGCAGCCGCGCCGGTAGCAAGCTACCGTCCGGATTTGCTTGAAAGGAATAATACGGTTGTTCCTGAAACATGGCTCGAAATAATTTTTTTAGCTAGAAAAGGGAAACTGGCGGTTCCATCCATACCGGTTGATCTGCTTATGCATTTTTATATGTTTTGTGGCACTCATGGCAACGATCCCTTCTTAGATGGAGAAGAAGTTATTGACAGGGAAACTGGTTTAAAATCTTTAAGCAGTATGAAGGAGTTGTGGAGTTTAGTAAATAAAAAAATGTTTGAATGTAACCCAATAGCAATTGCCGAACTGATGACATTAACGGATGATTATTGGTATTGTCCTTTTGCGTATGGTTATTCCAATTATTCAAGAAGGGGATATGCACAGTCTTTGTTAAAATATACCAACATAATTGACTTTGAAAGTGAGCACCATTTTAGGAGCACCCTTGGAGGAACCGGGATAGCCGTTTCATCATTCACTAAAAATAAGAAATGGGCTATACGGTTTGCGGAATGGGTCACTTCTTCTGTAATTCAGTCTACCTTATATGTACAAAATGGGGGACAGCCAGGCCATCGATCGGCCTGGATAAGTAAAGAAGTAAATAGAAATTGCAATGATTTTTTTAGCGATACACTTGATACAATAGATAGAGCCTTCGTGAGGCCAAGATACAATGGATACCTGCATTTCCAGGATCATGCCGGCGTTCCCTTGCAAAAGTATTTGTTACGTGGAGGAAGCCCCGGGAAAGTATTGGAAGAAATGAACACACTCTACCAAAACAGTAAACGGGACGAAAACAAATTAAGTAATAAATACAACTCTAATTTAAAATGAAAAAAAATCAAAGAAAAGAGGTTATCCCGATATGAACTTGTAAGTCCGGAAACTTTCCAGGTTGACTTAAGCAAATTAAAATTATGAAATTATGAAATTCACCCGCAGTATTTTCATGATCTGTAGCCTGATTGCAGTCTTTTTAAATTACAGTGTAGCTATTCTGTCTCAAAGTGTGGAGAATCGAATGAACCGCTACAATGTCGTCTGGAATAGCCCTTCTAAAGATGCTACGGGTGTGATGCCCATTGGCAACGGCGACATCGCTGCAGGAGTGTATGCTATTGAAAATGGCGATTTGTATCTGCTCCTGTCCAAGAACGATGCCTATACCTACATGGGAGATATTTTCAAGACGGGTAGGGTACACATTTCCTTCACTCCCAATCCTTTCAAGGCAGGCAAACCATTTCTCCAGACACTTGATCTGGCAACCGGTTCGATCAGGATTGAAGCCGATGGAATTGTCATGCGAATATGGGCAGACGCGAATCGCCCTGTTTTTCATGTCGAAATTAATTCGCCGGATGAAATCAAACTCATAGTACAACCGGATTTGTGGAAGCGTATTGACCATACAGTATTCAACGAAACTAAATTCTACACTGCCGCAGGTGGTTGGCAGCCCAATGTTGAGCCAACGCAGGATGTAAGATTGGAAACAGGAGACAAAATTCTATGGTATTTTCCTGTTGGTGACAGAAGTATCTATTCAGATGATCTTACGTACTACAATGTGGAGCAGATGTCTTCTAAGTTTCCAGATCCCTTCCGCTTCAATACGTTCGGCAACTTGCTGGAAAGCCCTCAACTTTCCCGGACCAATGGCACGCTGGCGGGCAAGGGGAAAAATTTCGATATTCGCATTTACGCTCTGACCATGCAAACGCCAGAGGCGTCTAAGTGGATTAAGACTATCGAGTCGCAGGCTGCTCAATCGGGAGATGTCAGGAAGGATTGGAACGATCACTGCCGTTGGTGGTCTGACTTCTGGGAACGTAGTTGGATCATTGCCACGGATAATACGCTGCCGGTCGAAGCGCGTGAAAAATTAAATGGAGAACCTTCTGCTTCCGGTACCCGTGAAGAGGGAGACGGCGCTGCATTGACTGCACAGAGTTATAATGTTTTTCGCTTTCTGATGGCATGCCAGAGCAGAGGTCGCATCCAGACCAAGTTTAATGGCGGCCTTTTTACCCAGCAATTGAGGTTGCGGGAGAACAGCAAAACAATGCGATCTGGCGCCGTACAACAAGCGGATGGTTCGTGGCTCACGAATGAGGATGATCGCCTCTGGGGACGACGCTTCACCTTCCAGAACCAACGGCTACTCTACTGGCCACTCCTGGCAAGTGGCGATTTTGATCTGATGAAGCCCTTTTTTAGCTACTACTATAACCTCCTGGAAATGCGAAAAGCGATCACCAGGGCCTGGTTTGGGCATGATGGCGCCTATTACCGCGAAAATATCGAACCCACCGGAGCTGAACGCGACTGTGGCAAAGATGGTCGCCCTCCCAAAACTAAAATTGGTGAGAAATACGAAGGATGGTATCACGATTACTACTTTACATCCGGACTTGAGACACTTGCCATGATGATTGACAACGTAAACTATTCTGGTGACATAAAATTTCGCGACAAAGTATTAGTTCCTTTCGCACGTGAAATACTTCTATTCTTCGATGAGCACTATACCCGTGGTACAGATGGAAAAATTCGTATCGACCCAGGCCAGGCGCTTGAGACCTGGTGGATTGCAAGCAACCCTGCCCCGGACATTTCCGGTTTGCGATTTTGTATGGACGAATTGCTGACCATGAAGGTCGGCACTCTCGCAGATCAAACAGGTTGGCGGAAGTTTCGTGGTGAGATTCCGGAGGTACCACTGCAAACAATCGAAGGCCGTCAGGCGATTGCCCCTGCAGACAAATGGGAGAAATTGCAGAATGCTGAGAATGGAGAGCTTTACCCCGTATTTCCTTTCCGTTGTTTCAGTTCCGGTCTGGGCACAGGCAATATCGTAAACTGGACAATGACACACCGGACTAAAAAGGATGCCTTCGGTGACGGGTGCTGGACTCAGGATCAAATTGACTGGGCCTACGGCGGCAATGCAAATGAGGCCTCCGCAGGATTAGTACGACGTGCCCGTATCGCCTCCACTATGGTCCGCTTCCCGTTATTTGGGCACGAAGGTCCGGATTCCTGCCCCGATTTCGATCAATTCGGCTCAGGCGCTCTTGCATTACAACGAATGCTTATACAGGATGCACTTGGCAAGATACTGGTGTTGCCAGCCTGGCCCAAAAACTGGAATGTAAAATTCAAACTTCACGCTATGCAGAACACAACTGTGGAGGGCGAAGTGAAGGATGGCAAAATAATCCACTTTAAAGTTACACCCGAATCCCGCCGTAAGGATGTGAGTTTTGCAGAGGGATGGAGTTTTACAGAATAAAAATTAATTGTATGAAACTACAGATATACCGCACCTTCTGGCCGATTCGGGAAGATGGAAAATTTAATTTATCAAATATAATTATGCAGGAAACAACATTTTAAAAAATGGGTTTTAGCAGCGCTCTTAAATAAGTTATATGCAGTTACCATTGAAAGGAGTTACTATTTTAGAATTTAGTCAGTATTTATCCGGACCGTGTGCCGGTTTACGTTTAGCTGATTTAGGCGCCCGTGTAATAAAAATTGAACGGCCGGAGGGCGGGGATTCCGGCCGGAGATTAGCAATTAAGAATTTATGGGTTGATGAAAGTTCGTTGGTGTTTCATACTATCAACAGGAATAAAGAAAGTATTACTGCTGATTTGAAAAACGCTGATGACCTCGTATTTGTAAAGCAATTAATTGCAAGTGCAGATGTGATGATGCATAATTTCAGGCCAGGTGTAATGGAGGGCCTGGGATTAGATTATCAAAGTGTAAAAAGTATCAACCCCGCTATCATATACACACAAATATCAGGATATGGAAACAAAGGGCCATGGAATCACAAGCCTGGCCAGGATCTGCTGGCACAAGTTATTTCAGGGTTAGCTTATGCTACGGGGAATAAAGATGATCATCCGATACCCTTTGGCCTGGCAATTGGCGATTATTTATGTGGTAATCAATCAGTACAGGCTATTCTCGCTGCACTCATTCGCCGACATAAAACAGGCCAGGGCGCTCTTTTGGAATTAAGTTTATTGGAATCCCTTATAGATTTTCAATTTGAATTTTTCACTACCTATTTTCAAACGTTCCAACAGCATGAACGATCTGCAATTAATAATGGACACCCTTTATTGAGCGCACCTTATGGAATTTATCAAACATCGGATGGATATATAGCAATAGCTATGATGCCGCTTCATAAATTAAATAACGTTGTCCAATCTGAGGCATTAGGTAACTATTCAGAGAAAGAAACCTTTGAAAAAAGAGACGAGATCAAAGCGATACTTTCACAATGTTTTCTCAGCACAACTACTGATGTTTGGTTACAAAAGATGCATGATCTTGATTTATGGGTCATGCCTGTTTTAAACTGGGAACAATTGATGCAATCGTCAACTTATCAGGCGCTGAATATGGAACAGGAACTTTCAGTGGATGATGATAAAAAAATAATAACGACACGCTGCCCCATACGGTATAACAAGCAATATTTTTTATCTTCAAAACCGGCTCCAAAATTAGGTGAACATACGAAAGAGATTAAAAAGGAATTGGCAAACAAAAAAATATGGAACTCTTAAAGGATATATTGGTACTGGATTTCAGCCAGTTTTTATCGGGGCCTTCAGCTAGTTTACGCCTGGCGGATATGGGTGCCCGGGTTATTAAAATCGAGCGTCCCGGCACAGGCGATATTTGTCGGCAGTTGTATGTAAGTGATGCAGAGGTAAATGGGGAATCAACCATTTTCCATTCGATAAATCGTAATAAGGAAAGTTACCAGGCAGATATAAAGAATGTTATTGACCTGGGAAGAATAAAAAATCTCATTAAGAAAGCGGATGTGATGATACATAATTTTCGCCCGGGAGTAATGGAACGTATTGGGCTTTCATACGATGCAACCAAAGAAATTAATCCTCAACTGGTTTATGCTTCTATCAATGGCTATAGTGAGAAAGGTGAATGGAAAGACAAACCCGGACAGGATTTGTTGTTACAATCTGTTTCGGGTATTACCTGGCTAAGTGGAAATAAGGATGATAACCCAACACCTATGGGCGTGGCAGTCGCAGACATCCTGGCGGGCACCCATCTGGTGCAGGGAATATTAGCGGCATTATTCGGCCGCTTTACTACCGGTGAAGGTGCATTAGTGGAAGTGAGTATGTTAGAAAGCTTGTTAGATTTTCAGTTTGAAGTACTCACCTGTTTCTATAATGATGGTCACGTACTACCTGAGCGCAGCGCCCTGAATAATGCTCATGCATATATTGCGGCGCCCTATGGCATTTATAAAACATCCACCGGTTATCTCGCTCTAGCCATGGGTGATATTGTACGCCTGGGCACATTGTTATTATGTGATAAATTACTAACCTATACCAATCAGGCTGATTGGTTCGATAAAAGAGATGAAATTAAAATGATCCTGCAGGATCATTTAATTTCAAAATCAGTTTATGATTGGCTTGCTATACTTGAGCCTGCAGATATCTGGTGTGCTAAAGTATTTGATTACGATATGCTGATGGAGGAGGATGGATTTAAGATACTGGATATGGTGCAGGATGTGCGGGCAGGTGAACAGTTTATAAGAACTACCCGTTGCCCGATAAGGGTGGATGGACAATTATTGACATCAGAAAAAGGTGCACCGGCATTAGGAGAGCATACAGCATCTATCATTAAAGAATTTAATTTATAAAAGAAATAAGAAACCATTTTTATGTCGCAACATATTATAGACACCCATGTTCATCAATGGAACCTGGAAAAAGTAGAATATGAATGGCTGAAAGGAGATACCTCCATTCTAAATAAAACTTATTCCATTGAAGAACTAAGCCCTCAGCTTGATAAAGCCCATGTTACAGAAGGCATATTAGTACAGGCAGCCAATAATTTTGCAGATACAGACATGATGCTGGAAACTGCCGCTGGTACTGGTTGGATAAATGGAGTCGTAGGATGGCTCCCTTTAATGGATCCGGATGCAACCGAAAAAGTATTGACCGAAAAATATTTGAATAATACATATTTCAAAGGCTGCCGTCATTTGATTCACAACGAAACTAATGCTGAGTGGCTATTGCAGGATAATGTGATGGAAAGCTTAAAGATACTCGCCGCATATAATATTCCTTATGATATTGTAGGAATTAATAATGAACATTTAAAAATAGCTATCGCGATAGCCCAAAAACTACCTGAGCTTAAAATGGTTTTTGATCATCTCAATCAGCCACCGATAGCTGCTAAAGAAACATTTGGCCTATGGGGCGAACTGATGCAAGCCGCTTCACAACATAAAAATTTATACGCTAAAATTTCCGGGTTGGGAACTACTGCAGGCAATGGAAAGGACTGGACCAAGGATGATTTGAAACCATACATAATGTTTGTTTTGGAGCATTTTGGAACAGATCATTGTTTCTGTGGAGGCGACTGGCCTGTTGCCTTGTTAGCTGGGCCATATGAAAAAGCATGGTTGGCCTGTCAGCAAATACTTTCAGAAGAATTAAGCGCAGAGCAGCAGGATCAATTGTTATATCAAAATGCAATTTCTTTTTATAATTTATCCAGGTTATTATGAGTGTTATTAGCGGAGTGTTATTTCATGCAGCCGGGGCTTCCAGCGCATCATTATGCTATGTGCCGGAAAAAGAAACCCGTGGATGGTCGTGGCAAACCTATTGGCTGGCACAGGCGGCGGTTTGCTGGCTCGTATTGCCTGTCGTTGGCGCCTGGGTTACTATACCTCATTTAAAGGAGGTATTAATGGAAGCGCCTAAATCGGCCATGTACAAATCATTTGCATTGGGCGCTGCTTATGGTATTGGGGGTACCGCATTTGGGCTTGCCATCCGTTATATAGGATTTTCATTAACGTATGCTATTTCGGTAGGCATTTCCTGCGTGATTGGCACCCTCTTGCCGCCAATAGTTCATGGTGAATTCGTGTCTATCTTAAATAAAACCGGTTCAGAATGGGTAATGTCCGGCGTAGCAATGGGAGCGGTAGGAATTACAATTTGTGGTTTGGCAGGGTGGTTTAAGGAGAAGGATATAGAAAGGAATAAGAACACACAAACTTCTTATTCTTTTGCCAAAGGACTGCCGCTTTGTTTATTAGCAGGCATCCTTTCCGCCGTGTATGGCTTTTCGTTGGATCAGGGGCAACCTATTGCAGATGTTGCTCAAAAGTACGGTGCAGGCCAATTTCAGATCAATGTCATTTATATTTTTTCCAATACAGGCGCTTTTTTGTCAACAGCCATCTATTGTATCTATTTGCATGTTAAGGAACATACTTTTGATGAGTATAAAAAATTAGCGAAACAGCAGAAAACTTCTGCATTATCAATAAATTATACTATGGCATTTATCACGGGAGCACTTTGGTATTCACAATTCTTCTTTTACGGGCTTGGACATACGCGCCTCGGGCAATATAAATTTAGTAGTTGGGCTATTCACATGATTATGCTGGTGCTGTTTAGCAGTATAGTAGGATTGTTATTGAAAGAATGGAAAAATGTAGGAGGAAAAACCAAATGGACATTGGCAATAGCTGTAATCATCCTTGTATTTGCAGTACTGATTCTGACGTATGGAAATTATCTTGGGACTGAAGTAGCAACGGGCTGAATATTGTAAACTATTAACTAATAAATATGCAATTCAATGTTTCGTTACCGAAAGAAAAGCGTCCGATAGTTATTATAGGTGCCGGAGGAATTGTAAATGATGCTCATCTGCCTGCTTATCAAATTGCGGAATTTGAAGTGGCAGGCATCTATGATATCAATATAGAAAAGGCAGAAAATACTGCAAAAACATTTTCAATACCGGTAGTATATAAAAATATGGACCAACTACTTGTTCAAGCCCCGGCTGATGTGGTATTTGACTTGGCATTGCCGGGGAACGCAATTACAGGGGTGTTACAAAAATTACCAGATGGCGCTGCTGTGCTGATACAGAAGCCAATGGGGGAAAATTTCGAACAAGCTAAAAATATTCTGCAATTAACAAGAGAGAAAAGAATGGTAGCAGGAGTTAATTTTCAACTGCGCTATGCCCCGTTTATTATTGCCGCAAGAAAAATGATCAACGAAGGTATTATAGGAGATTTATGTGATATAGAAGTAAATGTAAATGTATATACTCCCTGGCATTTGTGGGATTTTCTTTTTAAGGCTCCACGAGTAGAAATACCATATCACAGCATTCATTATATTGATCTTGTGCGCTCTTTTTTAGGTAATCCGAAAGGAATATATGCCAAAACCGTAAAGCACCCACAAATGCGGGAACTGGCATCTGTCAAAAGTAACATTATCATGGATTATGGCGACTTTACCAGGGCTAATATACTTACTAATCATTGTCATCAGTTCGGTTTAGAAAATCAACAATCTTACGTTAAGTTTGAAGGAACCAAAGGTGCTATCAAAATAAGAATGGGTGTTCTTTTGAATTATCCGACAGGTGTTCCGGACGTATTTGAGTATATCACAATTGAAAAAGGTAAAGAATTGAAATGGCAAACGAAGGATATTGAAGGAAGCTGGTTTCCACATGCATTTATCGGATCTATGAGCGAGATAATGAAGGCAGCTGAAGGCTCGATAAGGTCTCCGGATAATTCAGTTGAAGATTCTATTTACACGATGGCTTGTGTGGAAGCTGCTTATGAATCCAGCGTAAACGGAGCAATTAAACCAGATATATAAAATAAATTTTATCTTAAAGCAAAATGTAAAAAATGAATCCCAACCCGGATGCTTCAAAGCACAAAGACATTAAAATATGGAACGCCGAAAACTGGTATTATGAAGATATAGTCATTGGCACAAGATTACGATCCATCCGTCGTACCATCAGCGAAGGAGAAAGCATGCAGTTCAATGTCCTGGTGCTTGATATGCATCCTTATGTAGCTGATGAAATATTTGCAAAAGAAGAAGGCATATTTGGAAGACGCCTGGTGGCAGGTGCATTTGTATTCAGTGCAGGCTTAGGGCTTGTCGCTACCAACTGTGTTAATGGCTTTAGTTATGGTTATGATAAACTTCGTTTTATAAAACCTGTATTTATAGGTGACACTATTTATACTATTAAAACCGATTTGGATAAACGGCCCAAATACTACGACAAGGGATTGTGCAGGGCCAGCTATGAGGTATTTAAAAATGAGGGAGAACTTGTGCTCTATTGCGAGCATCTTCAAGCCGTAAAATACAGAGATCCTGGAAATTTTAAGCACCTGGTACAGGCTGATTCTTCTGTTCCCACTAACCCTTAGGATTTGTTGCAAAATATGTACTTTATTAAATGAGGAAATATTTTTGACCAGTTAAAGATAAACGGGATACAATTCAAGGGTGGATACATTTCTTTGGGTTGAAATTTCGAGGCGGGTGCCATTGATTATTACTCTTGCATAGATGGTAGCCTTAATTGGCAGAAGACTAAAATAAATTCAGAAATTAAATCGTACCATGCCAGGTAAAGAGATACACATTAGCTGTAACGATGTTATAGAGTAATGCCAAAAATAAAATGAAAGTTTAGGTGGATTGGGATTTGAAATAATTAAAAATCTAAACTCTTTTCCTGGTACCGTCTTAACGTGAAATACGTTAAAAATGAAAAGCGTAAAAAATTAAGAATTAATCAAATGAAAAAAATAGTCTTATTACAAATTGTATTATGTAGTTATGGTTCTCTTTTAGCACAGAATAAAAATTTACCATTGCAAATCGTTCCTGCTGTGAAAGAATGGAAATTACAAACCGGGAATTTTATTTTGACTGACCAATCAAAAATTTGTGTTTCTAATAAAGATTATTCTAAAATAATTTCCCAGTTAAATATTTTCAGAAATGATGTGCAAACAGTTTTTTCAAAGTCATTGCCCATAACTACCGTTGCACAAAAAGAGGGTGATATATGTTTTGAGTTGAAACAAATTTCAAAAAAACAAGAAGGATCTTACTCAATAAAAATTGATAAGAAAATAATTGTTGAAGCCGCCGGTTATTCGGGCATTTGGAATGCGATGCAAACCCTGCTGCAAATGTTGATGATAAATAAAAACGATTTGCCGTTGCCGGCAGGAACGATTGAAGATTATCCATCGTATCCTGTTCGGGCAATGATGTTGGATGTGGCAAGAAAATATTTTCCTCTCAATATTTTGAAACAGTATATTCGTTTTTTAGCCTATTTAAAATATAGCGAATTGCACTTGCATTTTAATGATGCGTCAGCCGGTGGTTATTCGGCATTTAGAATTGAATCGAAAAAATTTCCTGAATTAACAGCGAAAGACGGATTTTATACACAACAAGAAATAAAAGATTTGCAAACTTATGCTTTGCAATGGGGCATTACGATCATTCCTGAATTTGATTCGCCTGGGCATGCTCAATGTTTCACAAATATATTTCCTGATTTGATCCAGCCGGAGTTAGGGGCTAATTATTTGGATATTTTGAATAAAGGAACTTATTCATTAATGGAAAAAGTTTTTGATGAATTTGTGCCGTTGTTTTCTGCTTCCGATATCCATATCGGTACGGATGAATATCGCTTGCGGGCTATTAAGGACAGTGCGAAAAAGGTAAAATACGGAGAGGCTTTTCGAAATTATATCAATTATTTCAATCGTTATTTACGCAAGAAAGGAAAGCGTGTTCGGATATGGTCGGGCTACGAATATATGCCCGGGATTACGCAGCCGGATACGAACATTGTAATAGACATGTGGGAAACCGATGACGGGAAAGCAAAGGCTGATCAGGGTTATAAGATAATTAATTCCAGCCAGGATTGGACATACCTTGTTCCCGGCGCTCCGTATTACGGTATCGATAACGAATTTGTTTATGATCATTGGACTCCTGCACTTTTCAATACTGAAAAACCGGAAAACAATCTTTCGGAAAATGATCCGCATTTGTTAGGAGGTAAATTTCATGTGTGGCTTGACTTTGGGCCACAAGGTTATAACATGAATGAAATTGCAAGATTAGTGATACCCAGTATGTGGGTTTTTTCTGAAAAATTGTGGGGAACCAAAGCATCGAAAAATTATGAAGATTTTGTAAAACGTTATGAACCACTCAAACATATCCCGAATGTGGATTTTACAAAAAGAAGACTTTTAAGCGACTCTAATGGTTTAGTTTATACTTCGTATGATTCCGTTTTTACTTTAAAGAATAGAAATGATTTTATAGCCTTGCCTTTCGGAACGGTAAATGATAATATAAATTTGGAATATCCCTGGACGCTGCATTTTGATGTAAAGACAAATGATACTTCTTCAAAATCGGTAATTCTGTCTTCGAGGTTTGCTGAAATTTACGCTAATTATGTGTATCAAACACAAATAGGAGAAGCCAAAAAAGATACAACAATCACCGGCGTGGGGATTGACCGTGCTGTCAAATTTTCCACAAAGCCACTCACTGTTTTTAATGGTTATAGATATTCGAGCGTTTTTGATTATCAATTGCCGGTTAACGAATGGGAAAATATAACAATTGTTGGCGAAGAAGGAAAGACTACATTATATGTAAATGGAAAATTTGTAGAAAGTTTTTCGAGGCAAATGCTATGCCCGCTTGATGCAATCGGAAATAAAAAAGGCGAATCGTTTATTGGGGAATTAAGGAATCTTAGAATCTATGACCGGGCTTTAGAGTTGAATGAAATTGATATCTTCAAGTAATAGCTGCACGATAGTTGGCTCGAATAGTTGACGTTTTAATAAAGAAAAAGGAATAGCATGAATGTAAAAAAAATAGTTATCTCGGGCTTGTTGCTCATTAGTGGAAACATGCTGTTTGCGCAGCAAAAGTTTTTATCGAAAACATTTTCTCTTTCGATAGATGGTAAAGGAAATATTACGGCACTGGAAGTGTTGCCTGTGGGCAAAAACCTGGTAGCAACAGATAGTGCCGGAGTATT
Source organism: Ginsengibacter sp. (assembly GCA_039933035.1). GTDB lineage: Bacteria > Bacteroidota > Bacteroidia > Chitinophagales > Chitinophagaceae > Ginsengibacter. The sequence continues at coordinate 12,712 of JBDTOV010000138.1, forward strand.
ATTACAATTGGTAAAAGATGGGAAACGGTATAAACCCGAATCTGCGGAATTCACTAAAAATACCACAGCGCTGCATTACCCAAACGGGCAAATTGCTAAGATTAAAATCTCGTCTAAAAATACATATCTCCGCTTCGGATTAATTGAAATAAGTAAGGATGCGGATGCCGTAATATGGGGGCCGTTGAATACTGCCCTTGGCGATACGATTGGCAATACAATTGGAGTTGTCCGGTCTACAGAATTTGCTGTTGGGATTATAGCGCTTAACACAAAAACTACCGGGGGCGAACTGGTTAATGAAGAAGGGGCGGTATATGAACGTGGCACTACAGCAGTTAAAAAGAGTTTTGGCTCGGCATTGCAGGCGTTTGCTGTTGATCGTTCCCGTAATCGTGATATTACGGTATGGGGCAACTGGAAAAACGTTCCTGTGAAAGGAATACCGGAAGGTAAATTGGAAGGTTCTGCCATTGCAGTTTTCGGCTGTAAACCCTCAGATGTACTTCCTGTCATTTCCACCATTGAACAATCAGAAGGGTTACCTCATCCTGTATGGAAAAAGGAATGGATCAAGCAATCGGTATATCCGGGACGGCCTTATATGATCACTTCTTTTTCTGAGGAGAATATTGATACATTGCTGCGCTACGCCAAAAGGATGGGGCTGGCGGGTGTATATCAGGAGGGCCCTTTTAGCACCTGGGGCAACTTTGAACTGGATAAAAAGCTATTTCCTAATGGTATAAAAGGCTTTACCGCATGTGTGAATAAAGCGCATACCCTGGGGCTGCGGCTTGGGTTTCACACGCTTTCGAATTTTATTACCACAAACGATGCCTACGTAACGCCTAAACCTAATCCACACCTGGCAATCGCGGGAAGCAGTGTTTTGCAGGAGGCTATTGATGAGAATGCTACAGTTTTAACCGTTCAGTCACCGGAATATTTTGAAATGTCCAGTGACCTGAACAGTATTCGCATTGATGATGAAATTATACGCTTCAGGGAGGTTTCTAAAAATGCACCTTATCAATTAATTGAATGTGTGCGGGGAGCATTTGGCACAAAAAAATCTAACCATGCAAAAGGCGTGGCTGTCAGCAGGCTGATGGACCATCCTTATAAAGTTTTTTTTCCGGATTGGACATTGCAAAAAGAGGTCGCCGCCAATATCGCAAGCTTCATTAATGAAACCGGCGCAGATCAAATGGATTTTGACGGACATGAAGGTACCTATGCAACGGGAATGGGCAACATGTCGCTGGCGGGTTTTGCAGAAGATGTTTATAAGACTTTAAAGCATACTGTTGTTTTTGGATCAAGCAGGGCTGCACATTATTTCTGGCACATGAATGATTA
>JBDTOV010000139.1:0-13580 GCA_039933035.1 Ginsengibacter sp.
CACTTGCCCTGGATAAATATGCTTTTGCCAAATAATGTGCAGCAGCATCTTTTGTGATGTGATAAGGACCACCTGAATTTGGTAATAGATTATAGGCACTATCTAAATCAATTATAATCTGGGTAAACACATCCTGTGCAGCGGCACGGGTAAATTCGAGGGTTACCGATGTTGTTGGGTTGGTTACGAGCGGAACACCGCCATATTGAGATACCAACCTTAAATAGGAGTATCCGCGCATAAAAAGTCCCTCTCCAAGAGATGTACTCTTAACGGCAGTAGAAGTGGAAGTACTATTCCTGGCGTTTTGAATTAATAAATTAGCGTCTCCAATGCCTGTATATATGGCATCCCATTGAACATTAGTTCCTTGCAAATTACCACTGGTAGTAAGTCCGGGATTAAAAGTTTGATCATAATTGTTCCAGGGTGAATTGGAAGGATCCCCACCAACATGAAATTCATCAGTTCCATAATTAGTGGCGCAATAAAACCATTCTCCGTTTGGGGGAACATTAAAAACCTGGTAATAAGTACCCACGGCTAGTTGCAGTATGCCTGCATCTGTTTTGTAAAAGTCAGTAGTTCTTGCAGTGGTAAGTGTTTCATTTAAGAAACTCTTTTTGCAAGACGAAGTAGTAAAAAGTACTGTCGCAATAATAGCCAGAGGTATTAAAAATTTAATTTTATACATAATATTTAAATTTAATTTTATTAAAATGATGCATTAAACCCAACGGTGACACCTCTGTTCCAGGTTGGGCCGACTACATCCATATCGAGGAATTTAATTTTAGTAAACAGCATTCCCGGATTCGTCATTTGCACGTAAACTTTTAAATTAGAAATCCCTTTTTTCTCTAATTTTTTGCCGGCAAAATTATATCCTAACGATATGTTTCGGATTTTGATAAATGAAGCTTGCAGATATCCTAACGCAGCATAATAGGGATCAACTGGTGCACCGCCGGCATTAAATATTGGTTTTTGAATATCAGCATTTGTATTATTTTCATTATAATAATTAACTTGCCTGGTAACATAACGTGCTGCTTCTGCTTCACCTCCATAACTATACATATAGTGCAATCGTCCGTACAGCAAGAAAGATAATTCCACTCCTTTATAATTAATTGTATTGGTCATACCAACCACCCACCGCGGCCTCGTCCATCCAATAATCTGGCGATCATTGTTTGCATCAATTTTATTATCACCGTTAAGATCTGCAATTCTTACGTTACCCGGGCTAAATGCATTGCCGTTTGCATTAAAGGCTTTTATTGCTGCGTCATCAGTGGTATGCCATAAGCCTAAAGCCTTATAACCATAAATTACATTAAGAGGTTGACCAGGAAACCAGAGATTACTTATATCCGGTTGAGTTCCATTTGACAACGATACAATATGGTCCTTTTGCCATGAAGCATTTAAATTGGTAGTCCAGGTTAAATCTTTTATATTAATGTTAACTGTCGTTACAGCAATATCAACACCATTGTTAGCCGTTTTACCAATATTTTCATAAGTAGTAGTGTAACCTGTAGTAGTTGGAATATTAGCTTTCAATAACAAATCTGATGTGTTGGAAGTATACACATCTATACTTCCGGACACTCTTCTGTTAAATAAAATATAGTCTAACCCAACGTTGTATTGAGTTGTTTTTTCCCATCCCAGATCCTTATTTGCAAAAACTGAATTTAGTATTGAGCCTGCAGAACTGGAAGTATAAAAGGGATAAAAAAGTGAGGTTACTCCACCTTGTGTCTGATAAGGAGCAACAGCTGAGTTTCCTGTGACCCCCAGGCCAACTCTTAATTTCAAATCATCTACCCAACTGGTCTTCATGAAATTTTCCTTGCTAATTCTCCAGGCCAACGCGGCAGAAGGGAACCATGAATATTTATGTCCCTCAGCGAGTACTGAAGAACCATCCTGGCGGGCAGAAACCGTTAGCAAATATTTATCCCTAAAGCTATAGTTAAGTCTGGCCATATAAGATAGCAATTGTTGCTGAATGATACCCGTACCGGTACTGAGCTGCCCTGTAACCGTACCACTAGATAGTGAATTCCACCTTTGAGATGACAAAGGAACTCCGTTTCCTGTAATAATACTTGTATCCATTGTATAAGCAGTTTGACTTGCTAATAATGTTACCCCAAAAGTATGCTGCCCGATTGTTCTGTCGTAATAAAGCAAATTATCCAACGTATATGAAAATGTATTTACCTTTTTTAGTGAAGCATAACTACTACTACCTCCGTTAGCCACTGAGTTAGCATCAATATAACTTCCATCACTATAATAAGATAAGTCCGGCCCAAAATTCAAGCGATACTTTAATCCCTGTAATACAGGGGAAATTGAACCAAAATTTACCTGGGCATATATACTACCAAAAGCTCTCAATGTTACTCTTTCATCTATATTATATTTCCATTCGTCAACAATAGTCTTGACAGCATTATCACCTCCCGGAAATGAAATCCTGTTACCTGCGGAATCATAGGGAACCGCATAAGGGTATATTCCCCTTGCGGATTCATATAACCCTCCCTGGGGAGTACCGACAGTGGAAACCCCAATATTCGATTGTCCATATTCTTGCTTATTATAATTAATGTTGATATTAGTTCCTAAAGAAAACCATTTAGTAGCCGCAATATCAACATTTGCTCTTGCAGTATATCTTTCAAATGATTGTCCGTGTATGGTTCCGGTATTATTCAAATAACCAAAAGAGCCATACGCCTTAATTTTATCTGTTCCGCCACTTACACTGATTGTATTATTTGAAGTTACTCCCTGTTGGGTAACCTTACCTCTCCAATCAGTAGTTGCCACTTTTGAACCATCCCAGGTTCCGCCAGCCCACCCCTGTTCAATATTAGCCCATGCATAAGGGTCCGCAGTTGCACTAAAAAAAGTTTTATCAAAAGCTTCATCCGGCTGATCTCCCCTGGGATAAGTACTAATACCGGTTGTTGGATTTAACCCCGCATAATAATACGCCCAACGACGGAAAGTAATAAAATCGGGGGCATTATACATTTTTTCATCATCCTGTACATTTTCAAATGTAACGGAAGTATTAAGGCTTAAAGTGGCTTTCCCTGCTTTCCCCTGCTTGGTAGTAACAATAACAACTCCATTGGCGCCGCGCGAACCGTAAATAGCAGTTGCGGAAGCATCTTTCAGAACATCAATTGATTCAATATCTCCGGGGTTAATATTTTCAATTCCGCTGGTAATTAATGGAATTCCATCAACCACAAATAATGGAGAGTTTGATGCAGTTAAAGAACGAACACCACGGATATTAATATCACCAATTGTTCCCGGACGTTCATTGGAAGAAATGTCTACACCTGCAACTTTACCCTGCATTGCTTCTAATGCATTGTCTACCGGCCTTGATTTAATTTCTTCCTGGCCAATACCAGAGACAGCACCTGTTAAATCTTTTCTTTTAACAGTGTTGTAGCCGACTACAACCACTTCATCCAGCTCCTTAGTATATACTGACAATACAATATTTACATTACCGGACTGGGCATTAATCGGAACTAGTTTTTCTGAATAGCCGGTATGGGTGATTGCCAGGATAGTATTTGCCCTGGAGACTGGAATTTTAAATTTCCCGGAAGCATCAGTGACATCACTTTCATTTGTGCCTTGTTCGTGAACAACAACTCCCTGTAAAAGTTCTCCTTTTTCGTTGGAGATAATTCCCTCAATTGTATGAGGTGATGGTTGCTGCGCAAAAACGCATTGCACGGTGATGGTTAGGAAAAAAACGCAACTAAGCAGTATGCACTTTAATGCATAATAATTCTTTCTCATTTTGCAGGCTAATTTTGAGTTAAAGTTTAAAATTTAATTGCAAAAAAAAATAATGTAGAAAGCAGGTATCGTTCGAAAATTCAGTATTATGGTAATTTTTTAAGCAATCATTTATACATAAAGATAAGGATTTGTTAAAATAAACTATCCTGTGCAATCATGTATTATTCCTGATGTTTTGCCGCGAAGATCCCTGGCATAAATTGGATGCCCGTAAGGATATGGTTTATAAAACCAATTCGCTGCACGATGGAAAGTTCGGCGGGAAGGATTGAAAAGGATGCTTTTTAAATCAGGATGCTACAGGATAATTTTTAAAAAAGAAAGAACTACCATGTGATAGATTATAACGATTGCCATTATGAAAAAAATAACTTTTATAAAATTGAATATCCTTTACTCTTTATTTATTCTTTTATCCCTACAAATAACTGCTCAGAAAATCCCGTCTAAGAAAGAAGTGCTGAAAACTGCCGAACTCGCTAATGCATATTTTGTGAATAATTGGCCCGATGCGGGGAAGGAAATTTATGTGCCTTCAAAAAATAAAACATGGCCGAGCCATATCTGGACAAGGGCGGTGTATTATGAAGGTTTAATGGCTTTATATCACATTGATAAAAATGAAGCCTATTATGATTATGCGGTTGACTGGGCTGAAAAACATGGCTGGGATTTAAGAGATGGAATAAAAACAAGAAACGGCGATAACCAAGCTTGTGGACAAACCTATATTGATTTATATGTGTTGGATAAAAAAGAAGAAAGGATAAAAAATATAAAAGCATCCATAGATTCAATGATGGCCACAAATAAGATTGATGATTGGACATGGATAGACGCAATCCAGATGAGTATGCCCATATTTGCAAGACTTGGAGCAATGTATAAAGACACTAATTATTTTCGCCGCATGTATGAGATGTATGCTTTTACAAAATATCAACAGGGTGGAAATGGATTGTTTAACCCAGCCGATGGATTATGGTGGAGAGATAAAGATTTTACCCCGCCATACAAAGAACCAAACGGTCAGAATTGTTACTGGAGCCGGGGTAATGGCTGGGTGGTAGCTGCTTTGGTAAGAGTTTTAAATTGGCTTCCAAAAACAGATCGTCACTACCACGAATATTTGAAAGATTATAAAAGCATGATGAATGCGATAGCTCCCCTACAAAGAAATGATGGCTATTGGAATGTAAGTTTACAGGATTCAACGCATTTGGATGGAAAGGAATTGACGGGCACGTCATTATTTACTTATGGAATGGCATGGGGTATCAACAAAGGATTTCTCGATAGGAAAAAGTTTTTACCGTTAGTTGTAAAAGCATGGAATGCAATGGCGAAAAGCGTTCAAAAAAATGGTTTTCTTGGATATGTGCAGGGTACGGGTAAAGAGCCCAAAGACAGTCAGCCTGTAGGTTATGATCATGTTCCTGATTTTGAAGATTTTGGTTTGGGATGCTTTTTGCTCGGAGGGAGTGAGGTCTATAAATTACAATAGTCATCTGCATTTTTGACACGGGTGTTCAACGATCCATCTTCATGAATACGCCTAAAAAGTAATTGCTCATTCTTCCTTCCTTTTTACCAGTAAAAACCAGTCATTGTCTAATGGCAGGTAGCCAAGGTCATAACAAAAAAAATAGACGTTCCCTTTTTTGTTAGTATAGGTGTTAGTGAAATATTTAAACTGAAAACCTTTATGTAGTAATTTATCCCTGGTGGTTTTGGCCATCTCTTCGCCATCGGTAATCAGGTTTTCCAAAATGCGCCGGTTCTTTCCCAGGGCATTATTAATGTTTCTCACCAGGTTAATCGTACTTGATTTTAGTTGATTGTTATAGTTGTTGCGGCAATAATCGTCACAAAATTTTTTATCGGTGCGGCCTTTTACGGGTTTGTCGCAGTTGAGACAAAGCTTTTGGGGAGTTCCGGCTGTCATACTCGCTGGTATTGATTTGCAGCGTTAAGTTACAATAAGTTATTTTCATTTACAAGCGTTTACAAACGGTTATATCCAACTATAAACAATTAAAATACGAATACCGCTTTCGGGGCATTGCATTTTTGTGGTGTTGATGAAACAAACTGAATTTGAATCGTCAACTGAAATAAAAAACATTTTTAAAAAAGTTCATCTGAAAATGGTGAGCACAAAACTTAAAATTATGAACGCTTTAAAAAACAGAGTTCAATTGATTGGAAACTTAGGCAATGCACCTGAAGTTCGTAACACCGAAGGCGGTAAAAAAATGGTCCGTTTTTCTTTGGCTACCAATGAAGCCTACCGTAATGCGAAAGGAGAAAAAATAACCGAAACCCATTGGCACAATTTAATTGCGTGGGGTAAATTAGCAGATATTGCGGAAAAATACCTGTCCAAGGGTACGGAAGTTGCCATAGAAGGAAAATTGATGAATAACAATTACACCGATAAAGACGGCAACAAAAAGTACAATACTGAAATCCAGGTACACGAATTATTACTGCTGCGCAATAGGCCTTCGGCTTAAATTTTTTGCCACGGATTACATGGATTAACACAGATTAAAGAAATAAATCCGTGCAGATTTGTGTAACCCGTGGCATTATTTTTTAAGTTAAATTTTATGCTTGTCAGGAATAATACTTTATTAAAAAAAGAAATGTACACTACTATGGATTGTGCATGAAGTTGCGTAGAATTCATGGGCATAGCTTTCGTGAATAGTTTATAATAATGCTATAAGGGTTGCGTGGGAATTTCTGAATATTCAAATGCAAAGAGAAAAGGAATTTCGGGCTAACTATAAACATACTATCTTAAAGCATTCTTTTTTTGCAGATTTTGTATTCTGCGATGATATAGTACCAGGAATAGAAAATGCTGAAAAAGGGAATAAACTAAAAACTATCAAAAGTCTTCCGGTTGTAAGGTTGGTTTGATTATTAACTTTAGCCGAAAGCCTTTGTAACATCAAAGATTAATTTTTTGAATAACAATCCGGATTAATCTGAACTGTGACTAATTTTTCAATCCATGCCTCATCAAAATAAACTTAATGGATAATATTAACTCTATAGAGCGCAACGAAGTATTTGACCTGGCTTATCGCTTTGTAACCGAAACAAGCGAGAACATTTTCCTTACCGGTAAAGCCGGTACCGGAAAAACAACTTTTCTAAAATACCTGAAACAAAATTGCAGCAAAAATATTGTAGTGGCGGCGCCCACAGGAGTTGCAGCCATCAATGCGGGGGGCGTCACATTACACAGTTTATTCCAATTGCCTTTCCATCCATTTATACCGACTAAAAATAGTAAAGATGAGCTGCTGGCAAAAATCAGGTTTAATAAGCCACGCCAGGACCTGCTTCGAAAAGTGGAGTTGCTGGTCATTGATGAAATAAGCATGGTTCGCTGTGATATAATGGATGCTATCGATACCATTTTAAAATCGATTCGAAGAAAATATGATCTGCCTTTTGGCGGCGTACAGTTATTATGCATAGGCGATCTTTACCAGTTACCGCCGGTTGCCCAGCGTCATGAGTGGAATATTTTACAGGAATATTATTCGTCGCAATTCTTTTTTGACAGCAATATTATTAAAGAACAAATGCCGCTGTTGATTGAATTAAATAAAATTTACAGGCAAAAGGAAGACTCATTTGTTGCCTTGTTAAATAAAGTGCGTAATAATAATTTGGATGCAGATGATTTTGAAGATTTACATCTCAGGTATAATCCTTCCTTTCGCCCTTCATTTGAAGAGAAATATATTACGCTTACCTCCCACAACAACCAGGCAGATGTAATTAATAGCCGTGAGTTACAAAAATTATCAGGGACTCCCTACATATATGAAGCAAATATCGAAGGTGATTTTCCTGAAAATACCTATCCCGCTGAAGGCTCTTTGGTTTTAAAAGAAGGTGCCCAGGTAATGTTTTTAAAAAATGATTTGATTTTAAAAAGATATTTTAATGGAAAGATTGGTGTTGTGAAATCTTTGGGTGAAGAAGAGGTAATTGTGGAATGTGATGGTATAGATATAAATGTATCCCTGGAAACCTGGGAAAACTCCCGTTATGTTTTAAACAGGACTGATGGTAAATTAGAGCAGGAAACATTAGGCACATTTACGCAATTTCCATTAAGGCTTGCATGGGCTATTACCATTCACAAAAGCCAGGGGCTCACTTTTGAAAAAGTAATGATAGATGCCGGCGCCGCTTTCAGTAGTGGCCAGGTGTATGTAGCGCTGAGTCGTTGCACCAGTTTGAATGGGATCGTTCTGTTATCCAAAATTCCCTCCTCGGCTATTTATAGCAATGATAATGTTATTAAAGGCCAGCAGGCATTAACGCATAAAGGCTCATTGGCAGAGCGTTTCGCCGGAGCAAGACAAATTTTTACCCAACAATTACTGGAAGAGATTTTTTCTTTTAGTGAAATTAAAACGGTTGTTGATGCTTTGCAATACCAGGTAAAAGAACACCGCGATAAATTAAATAAAGAAGGAATTGAATGGGTAGATAATTTTCGAAATAATATTGTAGCTGATCAAGCTGTTGGTTTAAAATTTATCAGGAGAATCGTGGAATTCATGAAGGAGGAACCGGTTATTGAAAAAAATACTGCTTTGCAAAAAAGAATCAATGATGCGGCCGGGCATTTTGAACCAAGATTTTCGGCATACCAGCATGCCATTCAAAATCATTTGTTAATTACTGAACACAAAGAAGTAGCTACTGTTATCAATGCATACCTCAATCAATTAGTATTGTCAGTGTATACTGCCAATTATTTTTTACAATATTGCAGGCAATCGTTTTCGGTTTCATCTTATTTACAGCATAAATTAAAATTTGCCCAGCCGCGTTTCAATATTACCTGCTATGCCAGTGGTAAAAAGCAAACTTTTTCAGATATTTCCAATGCTGAACTGTACGATACACTTAAACGGTGGAGAGACATAGTTTGTGAAGATAGCGGGATGCCCATTTATATGGTTGCCAACCAGGCTACTTTAAAAGAAATTGCTACGTATCTGCCAATAACCAAAAAGGATTTATTGCAAATAACCGGTTTTGGAAAAGCAAAAGCTGAGAAATATGGTGACGATATAATAGATGCCGTGGAAAGTTATTGCCGTTCGAATAACATTGAATCCAATATGGCTGCTAAATCCGCAAATCCGAAAAGAGAGCGTAAAGAAAAAAGCGCAGAAATAAAAACGGACACCAGGACGCTATCTTATAATTTATTTAAAGAAGGAAAAACCGTTGCTGAAATTGCTAAGGAAAGAAACGTAACAATTGGTACTATTGAAAGTCATCTTGCCTGGTTTGTAGGCAACGGTGATATCGATATCAATAAAATGGTTTCTTTGGAAAAGCAACTTCTTATAAGAACTGCCGCCAGTTTGCATGGAATACTAAGCCACAAAATTTTAAAAGAAAATTTACCGGAAGATATAAGTTATGGTGAAATAAGAATGGTGTTGGCCTCTGATAAAAAAGAGAATTAAATCAGCAAGGCTTTTTATTTTAGCATAAAATTCATAATAGCCAACACAGAGCCCACAATTGCCAAAAACTGAACAATGCCAACAATATTAATAGAACACATAATATCTATTGTATCTTTTATATTCAAAAAAGTATCTTTTCGATTATTACATTCAGCAGCCACTTCGGATTTTACAAAATCAACCAATTAATGAGTTTTACTATCGCCCAATTTAGTTTTTAATGCATTATATAATTGTATTTCAGAAATACGCATCTCGTAAGGATAAAAAGGGTGCATTTCAAATCGTCGCTTTGGGTTCAAGGTTGCCAACCTTGAAGATAGGTGCTTTCAGCTTTAAAACGAGCTTATTGAAGGTTGGCAACCTTGCGACAATTTTAAATACACACGATAAAAAACTTTCTAAAAAAAACTTCTTGCTGAAATACTTATTTCGTTACCTTTGCCCTCCCAAAAAAAGTTCTTTAGTAGAAATCATTAACTGGGAGTTTCGATTCCGATAGTTATCGGGACGGAACGTTAACACCAAAAAATTAATTATGGCAAAAGAAATCACAGCCTATGTCAAGCTCCAATGCAAGGGAGGACAAGCTAATCCTGCACCGCCAATAGGCCCGGCACTCGGTTCAAAAGGGATTAATATTATGGAGTTCTGCAAACAATTTAATGCCAGGACCCAGGATAAACAAGGAAAAATTCTTCCCGTTCTCATCACAGTTTATGCGGATAAATCATTTGAGTTTATCATTAAAACACCACCTGCGGCTGTACAATTAAAGGATGCTGCGAAAATTCAAAGTGGTAGTAAGGAGCCTAATCGTAATAAAGTTGGTAAAGTTTCCTGGGCGCAGGTTGAAGAAATTGCTAAAGATAAAATGGCAGATCTTAATGCGTTTAGCCTTAACAGCGCTATGAAAATGATTGCCGGTACTGCACGCAGTATGGGAATAACCGTAGATGGCACAGCTCCCTGGGAAAATTAATTGTATACGATTTCCCGGCCTTGCGGGATTAAATTTTTAAAAAATGATTACTAAAAAAAGAAAAGAAGCCAACGCTAAGGTTGATCAAACCAAAGCCTATTCACTTAAAGAAGCTTCTTCACTCGTAAAAGATATTAATACAACAAAATTCGATAGTTCTGTTGATCTTCATATACGCCTCGGCGTGGATCCTAAAAAGGCAGACCAGGCGGTTCGTGGTACCGTTTCGCTTCCTCATGGAACCGGTAAAACAAAAAAAGTATTGGTGTTGTGTACACCTGATAAAGAACAGGCAGCAAAGGATGCAGGTGCAGACTTTGTCGGTCTTGATGAATTCATTACAAAAATTGAAGGTGGCTGGACAGATGTGGATGTAATTATCGCGACACCTTCAGTAATGCCTAAGATCGGAAGACTCGGTAAAGTATTAGGACCAAGAAACCTGATGCCCAATCCTAAGACAGGAACCGTTACCAATGATGTGGTAGCAGCAATTAATGATGTAAAGGGCGGCAAAATTGCCTTTAAAGTAGATAAAGTAGGTATTGTTCATGCGTCTATTGGCAGGGTCAGCTTTTCTTCCGATAAAATAGAAGCCAATAGCCAGGAACTAATTAATGCAATTATTAAATTAAAGCCTTCAACATCCAAAGGCATTTACCTGAAAAGCTTAAGCATGGCAAGCAGCATGAGCCCCGGCATTACAATTGATGCCAAATCTGTTCAGAATTAATAAAAATTATTTGCTTCAATTGTAAGTTACAATTCAAAAGCAGCAAAACACATTGTATGAATAAAGAACAAAAGCAGGAAGTAATTGAGACGTTGAAAACTAAATTTTCACAGTATTCCAATTTCTATATAACCGATACGGAACAATTGAGCGTAGCACAGATCACCAACCTTCGCCGCCATTGCTTTGATAAACAAGTGGAAATGAAAGTGGCTAAAAACACACTCATTAAAAAAGCGTTGGAAAGTCTTGATAAAGATAAATATTCAGGAGTATACGATTCGTTGCATAAAGTAACTGCTTTAATGTTTAGTGAAAGCCCAAAGGAACCGGCACTGATCATCAGTAGTTTTCGAAAATCATTAAATGGAGAAAGGCCCTTGCTAAAAGCGGCTTTTCTAAATGGCGACGTTTTTGTTGGCGACAATCAATTGCTGGCGCTTACAAAAATTAAAACGAAGAATGAATTAATAGGAGAAGTGATTGGTTTATTGATGTCGCCCATTCAACGGGTAATAGGCGCTTTACAAAACAGGAGCGAAACTGCAGGAGCATCTGATATTGAAGTAATAGCAGCGTCTGAAGCACCCAAGGCAGAAGCTCCTAAAGCGGAGGCTGCTGTTGCGGAGACATCTAAACCCGAAGCACCTAAAGTAGAAGCACCAAAGGCAGAAACTCCTAAAGCAGAAGCACCAAAGGCAGAAACTCCTAAAGCAGAAGCACCAATGGCAGAAACTCCTAAAGCCGAGGCTGCTATTGCAGAAACATCTAAAACCGAAGCACCTAAAGTAGAACCACTAAAGGCAGAAACTCCTAAAGCCGAGGCTGCTATTGCAGAAACATCTAAAGTAGAAGCTCCCAAATCAGAAGCTCCTAAAGCCGAGGCTCCTAAAGCAGAAGCTGCTAAAGCAGAGACACCTAAAGCCGAGGCTCCTAAAGTAGATGCTCCTAAAGTAGATGCTCCCAAAGCAGCGGCTCCAAAGGCAGAAACTCCTAAAGCAGTAGCTGCTATTGTAGATGTTCCCAAGACAGAAGTGCCCAAAGCAAGTGCACCGGAGATTACATCTGAGGCGACAACTTCCGGTAAGGATACAGCTAAAGAGGAAGACGTATCAAAGCCGGGAGATGAAGGATTGGATTCAAAACCAGGTGCTTAAATAATAATAACAGTTTATTTCATATCAAATAACTATTTATAATAAAAACAATTTTTTTAAAACACTCCGCCGGATCGGCAAATGGCTGACAAGAAGGTGGAAAAAATTAAATCAAAAACAATGGCAGACGTAAAAACATTAGCTGAAAATTTAGTAGGCTTAACCGTAAAAGAAGTTCAGGAATTGGCTGAATTTTTGAAATCAGAATATGGAATCGAACCCGCAGCAGCAACTGTAGTTGCCAGTGCAGACGCAGGCAGTGATGTAGCAGCGGTAGAAGAGAAAACATCTTTCGATGTTATTCTTAAAGCGCCAGGTGCGAATAAGCTTGGTATCGTAAAATTAGTAAAAGAAATTACCGGCCTTGGATTGAAAGAGGCAAAGGACCTGGTTGATAGTGCTCCAAAAGCGATTAAAGAAGGTGTTGATAAGGCTACGTCAGAAGAAATTAAAAATAAGCTTACACAGGGTGGCGCTGACGTTGAAATACAGTAATATGTTGTAAAATATTACGGAGATCGGGTTAAACTTCGGCCTCTGCTAACTAAAAGCATTTTAATTCAGATTCGGTAAAATGTAAAATTTCTTTAAATATTTTGAAGATGATTTTGCTTTTGAGATATTTGGATAATAATGCTTACTTTTGCACTCCTTTATTTTCGGGTAAATGGCGAATATACCTGTAATTACCCCTTTAAAGGCGCTCTCACTTTAAATTATTTTAACTAAAATATGGCTTCAACTAAAGTTGCTCCAGCACAAAGAATCAGTTTTGGAAAAATTGAACATTTGGCGGAAACTCCCGACTTATTAGGGATACAGATACAATCTTTTAAAGATTTTTTTCAGTTAGAAACCACTCCCGATAAACGTAACGTTGAGGGTTTGTTTCGTGTATTCAAGGAAAACTTTCCTATTACAGATACCCGGAATATTTTCATGCTGGAATTTCTTGACTATTTTGTTGATCCCCCGCGTTACACTATTGAAGAATGTATCGAAAGGGGCCTTACCTACGCTGTTCCTCTGAAGGCTAAGCTGCGGCTTAGTTGTAATGATGAAGAGCATGTTGATTTCCAAACAATAGTGCAGGATGTTTTCCTGGGAAATATTCCTTACATGACTCCCCGCGGAACATTTGTAATTAATGGAGCAGAAAGAGTTGTAGTAAGCCAGTTGCATCGTTCTCCAGGTGTATTTTTTGGACAGTCCGTACATCCCAACGGAACTAAAATATATTCAGCAAGGGTTATTCCTTTCAAGGGAGCCTGGATGGAATTTGCTACGGACATTAATAATGTAATGTATGCGTATATTGACCGTAAGAAGAAATTCCC
>JBDTOV010000140.1:0-13563 GCA_039933035.1 Ginsengibacter sp.
TAGGCTTAGCCGTTACCGTTAGTTCATTATTTTTTACAGAAACATCCAGGTCATACTCTTCATTGATCTTTGCTGCAAGTTCGTCATCTGTAAGTGAATTTTGCCTGTTACCATTCCCGGAAACAAAGACTTCTACCCGTGACCCGGAAGGATCCACGCCGGTAACACTGATGTTACCCCCGCTTGTTTCGGACATAACTTTGTTGATAGCTTCCCCGGCAAATGATTTGTTTAGATAAGGTTCTTTGTTTGATTTGTTTTGGGCGTTTGCCGCAAAGCCCATACCAGCCAGCAGCAGAAGAAAGAAATACTTTTTCATTTATTTTTTTTTTGATTTACAATGTGATCAGTATCTTGTTTTATAAATAGATGTTCGTTATTATCAAGTTTAAAGTTTTGTTACTCTACAGCAGGAAAGCCCCTTTGATTTACTCCGATAAAACCGGGGAATTTTTTATCATTGGGTAACAGATAGTAATAAGTCATGAATTACCTATTTCAATGCCTGCCGGGCGTAGTCCGGTCATCGCGGGAATAATTTCAATCATCATACCAATGCTTTAGTGCATTGACACAGAATAGTTAAGAGGAAATTTGTTATTAGGAAGTGTCCGAATATGAACAGTAGGGGGTGGAAAAGCGGACAGATGGGCAGGAGACAGTTTGACGGTGTATTAGTAAGATTAGGCGTCCAAAATCTGATTACCCTAAGGCAGCCTGCTTGCCGCCAGGCTGATCCAAAAAAATATAATTGCAAGTAGTTGGGTGAAAACAAGTTCAATAAATAATAACCGGCAGAGGAGAATATTCTCTGGTAAAACAACAAGCTTACATACTATTTCCAAAAAACAAATAGGCTAAAAATATAGAAGTAACGATTCCTACCAGGTCGGCAAGGAGCATAGCACCAATGGAGTACCTGGTGTTTTTTATTGAAACCGCACCGTAGTAAACTGCTACAACGTAAAACGTAGTGTCGGACGTGCCCTGTAAAATAGAGGATAGCCTCGCCGTGAAAGAATCCGGTCCGTAGGTAGTCATGGCATCAATCATCATGCCCCGGGCTGCGCTGCCGCTTAATGGTCTTATCAATGCGGTAGGCAATCCCGCAACAAACCGCGTATTCATCCCCAATGCTAAAAACAATTGCCGCATGCCATTTACAATTACATCGAAGGTGCCACTGGTACGCAACAAACTGATAGCGACCAGCATCCCTACCAGGTAAGGAATTATTTTCACGCCTACTGTAAAACCGTCTTTGGCGCCTTCAATAAACGCGCTGAAGATATCAATATTTTTATACAACGCGCCTAATATGATCAGGAAAAACAGGAATAAAATAAGCCCATTGCTGAGCACCCCCGAGAAAGTTTGCACACCGGTGAAACTTAATGATTTTAAATAAATAACCATTAAAGAAATAACAACCGAAATGCCCAATACCCATAATAAAATTACCGGCTGAAAAACATTTATTTTTTGTTTAAAAGAAACAATCAGCATAGAGGCCATTGTTGCCACAAAAGTTGCTATCATGCAGGGAATAAAAATTTCAGTGGGATTGGTACTGTTCAGGGAAGCCCTTATGGCAATAATGCTTACGGGGATTAAGGTAAGCCCGGATGCATGTAAACACAGGAACATGATCTGCGAGTTGGAAGCAGTGTCCTTGTTTGGATTAATTTCCTGCAGGCTTTCCATAGCTTTTATTCCGAAGGGGGTGGCTGCATTATCAAGCCCCAGTAAATTTGCTGAAAAATTCATCACCATGTGGCCCATCGCCGGATGATTCCTGGGCAACTCCGGGAATAACTTAGAAAAAAACGGGCCGATGACCTTTGATAAAAGCCTTATGCCGCCTGCTTTTTCCGCAATGCTCATAAAGCCCATGAACAATGCCATGATACCAATAAGATTTATAGATATATCAACGGCTGTTTTTGCGGTGGCAATAATTCCGTCGGCATGTTGTTCCTGGTAAGTAATATAGGCGCCGGCTCCGTCCCTGCTATATTGGGTAGTACCATCCGAATAGGTTTTTCCAGCCCGTACCATTTGCAGCACCATCGGGGAGATGGCAGTAGTATCTACCAATTTTGTTTGAGACGTGTCGCCTGATTTCCCAACGACCATCCTGCTGTAGATATCCGTATTGCCCTTTATAAAAATGCATTGAATACTTGCCGCCAGGAATGCAACAATTATAAAAGCCGCCCATATTCTGCTTAACGCCATAAAATAAGATTGTAAAAAAACTAAGATAGGAAATGATAATTGATAATGTGCAATTGTTAATTACCAGTTCAATACAGTTGTGTTGACCAAGGGCTGCCGGACAGAAGTGAAAATCCTTCCCGGTTTTTACCGGGAAGATTGTAACGCATGGCCGGAACTATAGCTGAATAAGGAACGGTAGCCGAAAGCCCCAAATAAAATATATGTTAAAACGAAGGCATAAACTTTATTTGAACCCTTTGCCATAAAACTTTTACTTTGCTTTTCTAAATGAAATCAGATACATGACAAATTTTAATTTCAAAAAAGTAGTACCCCATTTAATTGCTGTTGCCATTTTTTTGATTGTGGCTGTTGTGTACTGCAAACCGGCGCTGGAAGGCAAAGTAGTCATGCAGCAGGATATACAGGGATGGCGTGGTATGAGCCAGCAGTCCGTTGAATTTCATGATAAATACGGATACTATCCTTTATGGACCAACAGCATGTTCAGCGGCATGCCGGCATACCAGGTTTTTTTAGATGCACGAACACATGTTTTAGTGGGGTATTTGGGCAATGTAATTACGTTGGGATTACCTAAGCCGGTAAGCTTTTTCTTTTTGGCCTGTATTTGTTTTTATTTTTTATGCGTCGTGGCGGGCGCCAATTCGTGGCTAAGCATCATGGGTGGCCTGGCGTATGCCTATTCCACTTTCGACCCGATAATTATTGCCGTAGGGCACGATACGCAAATGGTTTCTATCGGTTATATGCCCGCTGTGCTTGCGGGATTACTCCTGCTGTTTCAAAAGAAATACTGGACGGGATTTGCTGTTACGGCTTTGTTTGCGGCATTATTAATCGGGCAAAACCATTTACAAATGGTTTATTATACCTTAATGATCGCGGCTATCATGTCTGTTGCCTTTATTATAAAAAGTTATCGGGAAAAGCAGGCAGGCGCAGCCGTTAAGGGCCTCGTGCTTGCAATGGTTGCCGGCATTCTCGGGCTTGCCTGCAGCGCGGTAACGATGATGCCTACTTATGAATATGCAAAGGAAAGTACCCGGGGCGGAAGGTCGGAGCTTACACAGGACACTTCTGAAAATAAAACCAAAGGAGGGCTTGATAAAGAGGAAGCCTTCCGTTGGAGTTATGGATTAGGCGAAACATTTACATTTATACTTCCGGATTTGTACGGTGGCGGAACCCGCAATGAAGAATTAAATTCTTCTTCAAAATTCGTTGATAACCTTACTGCGGCAGGTGTTCCTGAAGAGAATGCCATTCAATATGGCAATGGCAGTTCCTATTGGGGGAACCAGCCTTCAACCGCGGGCCCGGTATACTTCGGCGCCATTATATGCTTCCTGTTTATTTTTGGGCTCTTCTATGTAAAAGACTGGTATAAGTGGTGGATGGTAGCGGCATCGGTCATTGCCATACTGCTGGCGTGGGGCGCTAATCTTAAAGGAATTAATTATTTTATTTTTGATCACCTGCCGTTGTACAACAAGTTTCGCGCAGTAACGATGTCACTTACGATTCCCCAATTATGCTTTCCTCTTTTGGGCGTTCTGGCGGTGAATAAATTGCTTGACGAAACAGATTGGGCAAATGCATGGAAGAAACTTCGTTTAGCCGTATATGTTACCGGCGGTATTTTAATACTTCTTTGCGGGTTTTACTTTACTGCCGGCTTTAGCGGCGGCAACGATAAAGCCCTTAAAGAAAATTTTAAACAAGACATGCTTCGCCAGGTGCCACAAGGACAACAACCTTCACCCCAGTTGGAGCAACAGGCTACTGAATTCAGCTCACGGCTGATAGGAGCACTTCATACAGATAGAAAGGACATGATGGGAGGCGATCTTGTGAGAAATATACTTTTAATTGGTTTGGTAGTGGTATTACTGGGATTATTTATAAAAGGAAAAATTAAACCCGTTATTTTATTTGTAGGGTTAATAGTTTTATCATCTTTCGACCTGTTAAACGTGGACAGCAGGTATCTTAATGCCGGAAAATTTGTAGAAGACAGTGATTTTGAATCTGCGTTTATCCCGACGGAAGCGGACCAGCAGATCCTGAAAGATCCGGATCATGCTAACTTCCGCGTCTTTGATCAAACCGCAGCAAATCCCTTCTATAGTGATTCCAGGACTTCTTATCACCATAATAATATTGGTGGCTATCACCCTGCATTACTTGGCTTGTATAACGACATTATCGAGAACCAACTCAGCAAAGGAAATATGCAGGTTTTTGATATGCTGAATACAAAATATTTTATCGTTCAAAATCCACAGACGGGCAAACCGGTTGCACAATTGAATCCCGCCGCTTTTGGAAATGCTTGGCTGGTAAAGGGAATAAAATATGTAACCAATGCTGATGAAGAAATGGATGCACTGGATAGTACTAACCTCAGGGATACGGCAGTTGTTGATAAAAGATACCAGGCACCAATTAAACAGCCTCCCGTTCCGGATTCTGCAGCATTTATAAAACTGAAACAGAACCTTAATGATAAAATTGACTATACTTTTCACAGCACCACACCGCAGTTTGCAGTACTAAGCGAGGTATATTATCCGTTGGGATGGAATGCATTTATTGACGGTAAAAAGGCGGATTATGTAAAAACTGACTATGTTTTACGCGGCATATTTGTACCGGCGGGCGATCATGAAATTGAGTTCAGGTTTGAGCCAACATCATATACTACGGGTAGAATGATCACCATCATTTCCAATATATTGGTATTCCTGGCTTTAATTATCGCCATCATTTTTTATATTAGAAGAAAACCGAAACCTAATGCGCACGTATTATAAATTATACCAGGCGACGGGAGAAGGTAAAGTATCCTCAAAAACAGCTCTGCAAAAGAAAAAGTATACTTAATTATAATTATGGTTATCGGAAACGGAATGATTGCGAACCGGTTTATAAATTATAAGAATGACAAAGACATTCTCATATTCGCATCGGGTGTTTCGAATTCAAAAGATACGATCGAACAAAATTTTCAGCGGGAATTTGAATTATTGAACAAAACAGTGAAAGACAACCGGGACATGGTGCTCGTTTATTTCAGCACCTGCAGTATTGACGACGTAGATTTAAAAAACGCTCCTTATGTTGTTCATAAAATCCAGGTAGAAAAGTTCATAAAAGAGAATGCCTTGCATTATTATATTTTCAGGGTTTCGAACCTGGCAGGTGTTTCAAATAATCCGTATACCCTGTTAAATTATTTCATCTTTAATATTCTTAATAAGCATCCGTTTACAGTTTGGACGAAGGCCCGCCGGAATATAATTGGCATTGATGATATGCACTCAATAATTGATTATTTTTTACAGGGCAGGAAAAATGTGAACACGACCATTAATATAGCCAACCCGGAAAATTACCCGGTTCCCAATATCATTACATGCATTGAAGAGCACCTGAATAAAAAAGCCTTATACAATGAATTGGAAAGAGGCGACGATTACTTCATCGATATTTCCATCATTAAGCCTGTTATCACTATACTGAACATTCAATTTAAAGGGGATTACCTGGCTTCTTTATTAAAAAAATATTATCACTCAAAGTGACGTATCACACAGCCATTGTAAAACGAAAGATAGAAGCGGTACTGATGTACCCTTTTGTACTATTGGGCAAAATACTGTCACCTTTCTTTGCTTTAAAAACCCGTCATAAAGTTTTTATTTTTAGCCCATCGGCTGATATCGGGGGATCCATTCATGTGAACGCAGATCTCTGTTCCTGCCTCGCTGATAAATTTCCATTGGTAATCTTTTCAAAGAAGCCAAAGAACAACGAATTTCTCCACCTCTTTACTGTAGAAGGGATTCGGATCATAGACCTTCACAAATATGTTGACCGTAAATTGTTTCACTTTGTAAATTTTTTTTATAGGGGCGTTATTTCGTCGTGGATTAATAAAGTGGACAACCCGGTGATCATCGGCGGTGAGAGTTTATTTTTCTATAAAGTATTACCCCATATCAAAAAAAAATCAACCCGTGCAGACATTTGCCATCTCAATACCTGGTTTAATTATTCACAGGCATTCATCAAGAATATGGATGTAAGAATTTTCAGTACACCAGCGCTTAAAAGGGATGCAGAGGCATTGTATACGAAGAATCATTTGCCTAACGAATATTATCAACGTTTACATTTCATTGACAATAAAGTATACATTCCCGAACGTTTTTTTAAAAGTAATACAACATTATCAGTGGTTTTTATTGGCAGGGGCGCGCCGCAAAAAAGAGTGCATATCATTGCAGCCATTGCCAAAAAAATGCATGACCTGGACATAAATGTTCATTTTTCATTTGTCGGTGACGTTGAAAAAATTATTGATCCCGGTGATTATCCCTATTGCACTTTTTATGGAAACGTCCGGGATAAAAATAAAATGGAAGAGATCTATAAAAACGCAGATGTATTGCTACTTACTTCAGCCAATGAAGGGCTCCCCATTGCCGTTATGGAAATGATGGCCCATGGTAACGTGGTGGTTTCCACTGCAGTCGGTGGCATCCCGGATTATATTACCCGGGGTGAAAATGGTTTTTTATTAGAAAACAACCCCGATGAAAATACAATAATTGAAGAAGGAATATCCGTATTAAAAAATCTCGAAGGCAATAGAATCTTATTACAAGAAGTCGGTGAGAAAAGCAGGCTGTATGCTGAAGAGCATTTTAGCGGGAAAGTCTTTTGTGAACAGTATAGGAAGGTGCTGCTTTGATGATATTATTGTAACCTACAAAATTACTCCAGGTTCCATTTTAAGAAAGTTGGCATACGTTTTTTTAATCCCTTCTTCCAAACTTATTTCATGCTTCCAACCAAGAGCGTGTGCTTTACTTACGTCCATTAATTTGCGGGGGGTGCCATCGGGCTTTGAACTATCCCAAATTATTTCGCCTTTGTATTGGGTAATATTTTTTATCAATTCCGCCAGTTCCAGGATCGTCAGGTCTTCACCGGTTCCTATATTCAGGAATTGCTTTTCATTATAGTTTAGCATTAAATAAAAGCAGGCATTTGCCAAATCGTCCACGTATAGAAATTCTCTTTTAGGTGAGCCGGATCCCCAGACCGTAACCGTGAGGTCCTCGTTTATTTTTGCCGTATGAAATTTCCGGATAAGCGCCGGCAGCACATGTGAATTTTGCAGGTCGTAATTGTCATTAGGGCCATACAAATTTGTTGGCATCACTGAGATATAATTACATCCGAATTGTTCGCGGTAATATTCGCACAATTTAATGCCGGCAATTTTTGCAATGGCATATGGTTCATTGGTTGCTTCCAGGAAACCGCTCAACAAATATTCTTCTTGCAACGGCTGTGGAGCCAGTTTCGGATAAATGCATGAAGAGCCGAGGAACATTAGTTTTTTTACGTCATTTTTATACGCAGCATCAATGATGTTGGTTTCAATCACCAGGTTGTCGTACAAAAATTCGGCTTTATAAGTATTGTTGGCCATGATGCCACCGACTTTTGCGGCGGCAAGAAAAACATATTCCGGCTTTTCATTTTCAAAAAAATCCTTCACGTTTTGCTGGTTCCGTAGATCCAGTTCAGAAGATGTTTTTGTAACAATATTTGTAAATCCTTCTTCCGTTAGTTTGCGTACAATGGCGCTCCCAACCATGCCCCTGTGCCCGGCTACATATATTTTATCCGTTGTATTCATAAAGCTCAATGTTCAATTGATTGACTGATAAAAAATCCGCTATCAAGAAGATGTTTTTCTTTTTTAAATCTATCCAAATCCGCAGCCACCATTTCTCTCACCAAATCATGTAAAGTATGAGAGGGCGTCCAGCCTAATTTTGCTTTGGCCTTTGCAGGATTCCCTATTAACAATTCAACCTCGGTAGGCCTGAAATAATTTTCATCAATATTCACTACTTCGGTACCCTCTTCCAGTTGAAAATCAGGATTGCTACAGCTTTTTACAAAACCAATTTCTTTAACCCCGGTCCCGGTAAACGCTACTTCTATCCCCACTTCTGCAAAAGCTAATTCAACAAATTTTCTCACGGTAGTGGTAACACCGGTAGCCAATACAAAATCTTCAGGTGTATTGTGCTGCAGAATACGCCACATTCCCTCTACATAATCTTTGGCATGTCCCCAGTCTCTTTGCGCATCAAGATTCCCCAAATACACTTTCTCCTGCATACCCAGGGCTATTTTTGAAACCGCCCGGGTAATTTTTCTTGTTACAAAAGTTTCGCCCCGTAAAGGACTTTCATGGTTGAACAAAATTCCGTTGCAGGCAAACATATTATAGGCTTCCCTGTAGTTTACAATAATCCAGTAGGCATATAGCTTAGCGACTGCATACGGTGATCTTGGATAGAATGGCGTTGTTTCACTTTGAGGAATTTCCTGTACCAGCCCATACAATTCAGAAGTAGACGCCTGGTAAATCCTGGTTTTTTTTGTCATTCCTAAAAGGCGGACTGCTTCGAGAATTCGCAAAGCACCCATTCCATCTGCATCTGCTGCGTATTCAGGCGTTTCAAAACTTACCTGTACATGACTCATGGCTCCAAGATTATAAATCTCATCCGGCTGCACTTCCTGTATAATTCTGATGATATTGGTAGAATCTGTAAGATCACCGTAATGCAGTTTAAATGTTGGATTGGGCCTGTGAGGATCTTCGTAAATATGGTCAATACGTTGCGTATTAAATAGGGAACTTCTTCTTTTTATACCATGTACTTCGTACCCTTTGCTTAATAAAAGCTCAGATAAGTAAGCCCCATCCTGTCCTGTAACTCCTGTTATTAGCGCTGTTTTCATAATTGCAAACTAAGTATTTTTTGTTTTTAATTTATTTTTACCCATAAAAACTCCTGCGAGCCCTCCTGCTTAACTTCAGATGCTCAAACCTGGTGATCCATAAGTTATAACCATACCTTATACGAAAAAAACAACTGATTATTGCTGGCAGGTATATTTATTTACTGATTAGTATTGTGAGCTATAAAATAACAGGTCGATTATAATGGTCATTCAAAAAATAAAATTTCTCCGCATCCTGTTAACGATTAAAAATAATTTTCTTCCAGGGACCGAACTATCCAACATTTTTGCAATATTAATTCTAAATTTTTTTTCGGGTTCAAAATTTTCAAATGGCACGAGAATAGCAGCATAAGATTTACATTTTTCAATAAATTCCCGCACAGTAATTACCCTTTGGTTAACGGGAGTTTTTAATATTCTGTGAGACAGGCTTTCGCAGAAATGCATAAGAAATTTTTTACCATATTTTTCCGTAACTGATTTAATTTTTGCATCTTTTTCAGCCCGGCTAACTATAAATTGCAGGAATTTTTCAAATGCCTCTTGGTACTCCTGTCCTCCCGTAAGCCTGGAGACGCTATTATGAATTCTATATTTAAACGCTAATTCTGCCGAAGTTGCTTTATAACTTAACAAGGAAAGATCAATCCACAGTGCATAATCTGCAAAAATTAGTCTCTCAAAAGAAGTATTTATTCCACCGGTATTGTCATAATCTTTTGAACGCATCATATACCCCGTGCCGGTACTGTCGATACCCTCACACATATATGATGCAAGAAATTCGTGGGCATATTGTATTTCAGGCATGGGCTTACAATTTCGCAATACGAAGCCTTTAGCATCAATGTATTGAAAATGCGTTTGGTAAAGGCTCGCCGACGGATGCTTTTCGATAAGACTATTCATTACATCCAGGTAATTTTCGTTCAGAATATCATCATGGCCGATCAAAGTAATAAACTCATTCTTTGGTACCGATCGAATTCTTGCCCAATTTTCTTCTATTGATAAGGGCTTTGTTGATTCATAAATAACAATTCTCTCATCTTGTAAAGATTGCAGCCATTCTAATGTTCCATCAGTACTTCGATTATCAAGTACTATTACATTAAAATCCTGGCGCGTTTGTGAAAGAATACTTTTTACACATTCTTTTACGTATTCGCCTCCATTTTTTACCGGTAGTATGATGCTGAATTTCATTTTTAAAAATTAAAGAACTATTATGATCGGCGGTAATATTTAATTAAAAATAGAGGCTTTTTAAAGTGAAAAAGCATTTGCATAACCCGGAATTTGGGAGAAATTGACTTCATAAATGAAAGAGCCAAAATTTTTTCGGAAAAATTATGAATGTCATGAAGCGTTTCCCGATTGGGTTTTTTATAGGTAAAATATTTTGAAAGAATAAAATAATTTTTAAGAAACCAGTTATAAAGATGTTTTTCCAACGCATTTGTATTTCCTTTTTTATAAAAACTTATTTCAAAATTTGACGTAACGAAGTCATGAAATCCAATGCATCCCTTGTAGTATAAATCAAAATGACTTTTTGAAAAATTCTGGTCATGGGAGGCAAGTGAGCCATATACGTTATTTGTAAAAACCCCTCCCCTGTGTTTTCCACACAAAGCTAATAATGCATGGTCTGCAAAATGCGGACTGCCAAAATCAGGAATGCCGCCAAATTGTTTTACAGTTTCTGTTTCTAACAAGCAACTTGACCATAATATAGTTTCAGTTTTATCAGGATCTAATAGTTGAAATACATAGTTTTCTTTGTCAAATATCTCAATTTGCTTACTTAAAGTATGTTTTCTTTTGCAACCCAGGTAAGCAGGATAACCCGGATATTTATCTGCAACATTCTTAAATTCCAGGAGCATCTCAGGATCAACATGGTCATCATCAGTAAGCATTACAATATAGGGCGTAACGGCTTTTTCAATGGACCTGTTGAAGCTTAGAATCATTCCTAAGTTTTTCGTATTATGATAATAAAAAAATCTTTTATCGCTGAATTCTTTTACAATTCCTTCAGCACTTGCCAGCGGATCATTGTCACAAATAACTACATTAAAGTTTGGAAGCGTTTGTTGGGAAAGAGAAATTAATTGCTGTTTTAAAAATTCAGGGCGTTTATAGGTGCTTATACAAAATGAAACCCAGGGAATATCTTCCTTCGTTTGTTCCATCATTGTATTCTTTTTAAATAGCCATCAGGATTTACGCTTATCAAAAGCTTATTGTTCATGGTTTCATCAATTTCAAAATCAGCATGGTGTTTTAAAAATTCACGAACTGCTGTTTTAGGGTTGTTACCAATGCCCCAAAACCTGTTTGGCAAATATCTTTCCGGAAGATCTTCTACTATTGTATCGAAAACAACGATGTAAGAACCCGGAGTTACAAATGGAGCGTAAAAATTTAATTCGTTAAGTACATGTTCATGTGTATGATTAGAATCCAGGCAAACCATTATTGACTTTTTGCCAATCGTAAAAGGCCTTACTCTTTCAACCATTTCCCCGGTAACGGAAGACCCCTCCAACATATGTATCCGTTTGTACATTGGATGTTCCTCAATTTTATTTTTGTTATGTTCCCTTATATCAATATCTATACCCAGAACCTCGCCCTTACCTATTAATTCCAATAATGAAGCATAATATATGATGGAACCACCATGCGCAATTCCCGTTTCAATAATAAGATCAGGTTGTATTTCCCAAATTAGTTCCTGCATGGCTATCATGTCCTGCGGATATTGAATTATCGGTCTTCCCATCCAGGTAAAGTTGTAAGAATATTTCGCTTTGTTTGACTCAACGTTAAATGCATGAGCGGCCTCCTTAAGCACAACATTTTCACCGTTGCCCTTAATAAGTTGCATTTTTTCTTCCTCAAATTCCTGTATAGGATCTTTCATTGATTATTTTTTTAAGTTTAGCGTCATCACCCCAAAATGACATCGCTTCGTAATCGGTATAGGGATAATATCCAGGATTCAATTTTATTTCCTGTTTAGTATCTTTTAGATAATTTTCGACAAGTCGTTTCACTTTTATGGGTTTACTGCTACAGCAATTTATAATACCGGAAATTTTCTTTTGAAGTGCAATAGTAACTATATATTCAGCAATTTTTTCTACCGGTAAATAATCCCTTTCCTGTTCGCCTCCACTCATATTAAATACTTCATCGTTATTTTTCAGAGCAGTTTGTAATTGCGAAAGTATAGAATTAGCATTTTGCCCTTCCCCATACATATAAAAGAGGCGAATCCACTTGCAATCAAACGCATGCTTTTTTTGAAGCTCAAATAAAAATTTTCGAAGTGTATCCTTTGCCAATGCGTATGGGTTTTGAGGATCGGCAATCATATCTTCAGCCAAACATCCCTCTTTCATTCCATATTCAAAACAGGTTCCTGTCACCACCATATTTTTTAAACCATTCACCACCATATTTTTTAAGAAAGAATATTGAACAGGTAAATTATTTTCAAAATGAAAAAGTGATGTATAATTTGGCAAGCCCTGCCAGGCAAGGTGTATCAGTAAATCAGGATTATCAAACCAGGAAAAATAATTTTGGGTTTTATCCAGGTTATCAATATCAAGAAAGGTATATGTTATTCTATCTGCGTTATTGCCTAAATCATTTTTTCTTGCTGCGGCGATAACCTGGTGGTCATTTTTTAATAATTCATTAATCACATGCTTACCCACAAAACCAGTTGCTCCTGTAACTAAAATTTTCATTTTAAATTATTTCAATTTCAGGAATTGGAATTACAAATTTTCCGCCCCAGTCTCTTATATAGCTAAGTTGCCTGGTAATTTCTGAGCGAAGATTCCATGGCAGAATTAGTACAAAATCGGGCCTGGCTTTCTTTATTTCACTTTCATCCACCACGGGAATATGGCTCGCCGGTAAAAATTTATTTTGCTTGTGCGGATTGGCATCAACAACAAAATCTATCAAGTCATTTTTCACGCCACAATAATTTAACAACGTATTTCCTTTAGCCGCAGCGCCGTAGGCAACCACTTTTTTATTTCGCTTTTTTTGTTCGATTAAAAAATCAAGCAACTGAATTTTCGCCTTGAAAGCTTTTTGTGTAAAACCTTCATAATATTCAATTTTGTTGATTCCAAAAGACGATTCCTTATCTAAAAGAGTTTGCACATTTTCCGAAACAGGTTGATTATTATTTTCGGCATGAGTCGCATAAATTCTTAATGAACCACCGTGGGTGGGCAGTTCTTCTACATCAAAAAGTTTCAGGCCCGCAGATTCAAATATTTGTTTTACCGTATAGAAAGAGAGATAAGAAAAATGTTCATGATAAATGGTATCGAACTGGTTATTGTTTATCAACTGAACCAAATGCGGAAATTCCATCGTAATGATTCCTTCTTCTTTTAAAAGAATTTTCATTCCTCCTACAAAATCGACAATATCAGGCACGTG
>JBDTOV010000141.1:0-13547 GCA_039933035.1 Ginsengibacter sp.
TATAAGCAAGTGTGTTGGACCACGCCAGCACAAAATCAGGATTATAATTTCCCAACAACGTATTTTGGGTTGACGTAAACTGCGCTACGCCGTTTTTATACACAATGTTTCCCTGTGAATCCCGAACAAAAGAATTGCCATACATATTGCCAACCCGCTGGCCCACTTTAGCATCGTATTGAATGGCGCGGTAGTAACGATCGTATTGAGTTACCTGCGCGTACACATAGGTGTTGATACCATCAGGAAGTGAGACTACCTTACCCACATTACTACTGAAATTAAAGTTCATATCCCAATTGAAACCATCGAGTCTTTTTGACCTGAATGGTGCAAGTGTCAGCATTACTTCTACTCCTGTATTATCTATCTTTCCGCCATTTACATAAGCGTTGGTATAACCTGACGAAACAGGAATCGGTAACTGCACTACTTCATCTTTTGTTTTAGATTTATAAACGGTTGCATCCAATCCTATTCTATCATTTAAAAATCTGATATCGATACCGGCTTCAGTGGTGGTGGTAGAAGAAGGTTTCAGATGATTGTTAGCCAACACATTATTTCCCGCGGTAAGAGGATACGATTCAAAAGGTGTATTAGTTACATAAGTATTATTGATAGAATATGGATCTGCATCGCGGCCCACCTGGGCTGCAGAAACCCTCAGTTTTAAAAACGATATGGCTGAAGGAAGATGAACCATTTGTGAAACAATTCCGCTTAAGGAGGCTGAAGGATAATAATAAGAATTTTTACCAGCCGGCAACGTACTGGAATGATCATTTCTACCGGTAATGTTTAAAAACAGCAGGTTCTTGTAATCAAAATCCGCAAACGCATACAAGCTATATATTGTCTTATCGAACTTCTGGTATAAGGTGGGCAACTGGCTTTGCGCATTGGAAAAGTTGTACAATCCAGGCGTAATTAACGCATTGGAAATATCCCTGGTGTACGTAACATTTTGCATAAACCTGTTACCGCCAATTGACGCGCTTGCATTAAATATATGACTCTTCTTTTTAGTGTAACTGATCAAGGCATCGGTATTATTTTCAAAGTATTGCACATCATCCGTTCTAAAACCTCCTGAAGGGAAACGAACCGTTGTAAAAGCCCGGTGGCCCTCACGGTTATCGGCATAATAATCAGTTCCCGTCCTCAACATCACGTTCCATCGGGGATTGATGTCATATTTAAGCGAAGCATTGCCAAGAACCCTGTTTTTAGTAAAACTATTGGTATTATCATATAAAGTAACATAAGGGTTGTCATGGTTATTCCAATAACGGAACTGGTTTTGCTGATCCCGGCCCGTTTGCCATTGTTTCTTAAGAGAATTGATATCAATGTTCATGGGCATACCATATACACCGAAGAAAGTGTACATCACGCTTTCAGAACCATAGCCAATGTTAGGACGGTTCTTACTGCCGCTATTGATAAAGTTGATAAAAAAATCAGACGTAAGTTTATCGCCAAATAAATGACTGCCTCTAAGGGAAATTCCATAACGTTTCAAATCAGTGCCTGGTATTATACCCATGTTCTGCAGGTTGTTAATAGAAATCCTGAATGTTCCATGATCACTTAGGCCCCCGAAGCTGATATTATTCTGTTTTGTAAAACCAGTTTGAAGAAAATCCTTGAAGTGGTTGGCATGTCCTAACCAGGGGGTGGCGGTTGGAACAAGACTGGGATCAGCGCCCCGTGCCACCAGGTCACCCGCCTGGTAACCATTTCCTGCCGGGCTGTCAAATTGAACTACCGAAAGATTGGGATCAAATTTTAATCCCCAGTTAGGGATGTTATTTTCGCTGGAACCGCCGCCATTTAAATACGAATACGTATTAGGAGCCCCACTTAACGGGTAACCATTTACACCTGCTCCATATTCATTTTGAAGGCGCGGTAGTTTTAAAGGAGTGTCAAAAGTGGTCGTGGAATTAAAACTAACACCTGACAATCCTTTTTCTTTGGTTCCTTTTTGGGTGGTAAGCACTACGGCGCCGTTGGCAGCCCGGGAGCCATATAAAGCGGCAGCAGTAGAGCCTTTCAAAACGGTTACTTTAGCAATATCGTTCGGACTTAATTCAGCGGCCCCGTTTCCCCAATCCACTTCGGCCCAGGTACCCTGACCAGATGAGTTTTCAATCGCATTATTAAAAAATGTTTCATTATTTATGGGCATGCCATCTACCACAAATAGCGGTTGGTTACTGCCATTAAAAGAATTTTCTCCCCTTACCACAATTCTTGAAGTGGACCCTACGCCGGCACCACCGTTGGTTATTACAACGCCGGCCACTTTTCCACTAATGTTATTAATAAGATTAGGATCTTCTGCCTCCGTAAGTTCTTTTCGGTTAACCGACTGTACGGAATACCCAAGGGCCTTTGCCTGTTTACTAATACCCAAAGCGGTAACCACAATTTCACTTAGTGCTTTGGTGTCTTTTTGCAATTGAATCTCAAGATTGGTTTTGCCTGCTGTTCGAACCGACACGGTTTGATAGCCAACAAACGAGATAAGCAAAGTGCTGTTAGTATTTGCATCTATACTGAAATTACCATCTGCATTGGTCGTGGTACCCTTACTGGTATTTTTTAAAAGGATCACTGCCCCGGGAATAGGTGTCTTATCTTCTTTATCGGTAACCAACCCGGTTACAGTTCCGCCGCTCTGAGCTGCCACCGGGGTCGGCATTACAATCATATTCGCGATGAGCACCACGAGGATTAGCGTATAAATTCTTCTCATAATTTTTCTTTTAGAAACAAAATGCTGTTAATAGATAGCTATAAAATGCTGCTGAGCCGCAAAGGACGAATCCCTTTGTTACCGGGAGGTTAATAGAAAGTTACCTAAATGTTAACGGCAGCAATATGACAGTCATATTACAATTTCGATTGGTTAAACCAGGTGCCAATTTAAAGCAGGGGAATGATACTTTCTTTGTCGCCCTTTCCCACTACTGCATGTCTAGCGTGTGAGGCTGTTTAAGTAAAGTGTTTACGAAATAAGGATTTGCATTTTTCACTTAGGCTGTAACAGACTTCAACGGCAAACCATTTTTTATTCACACCAATTTAGTGGCAGGGCTACTTTTAAGAAAGATGGCAACCACGAGATGCCATATTACACTAAATAGCGGATGCCTCTTTGTGTTTTTAGAAAACCTCCGGCTTATCCTTTCATAAAGAAGAAATAGTAATGGCTTTATTGTTTATTATATTTTTGTACCTGGTAAATTTTTTTGATGTATAAAATCTGGTTGACGTTGTATTTTTTACAGGTACATGCACTGCCTGGCGTGTTTGATAATAACTTTAAACGGATGCCAGAAGCGATTTTTTCAGGTGCCACCAATTATTTCATAGCGATCTTGTTTAAAAACACATGATGCGTAAAAACATAAGGATATTAATATTTTTGTTGTTCCAGGCTGTTTTACTTAATGCGCAGCCAGCGTCATATGAATCGCAAACACAGTTGCGTTTTCAAATTCAAAAAAGCAGGCCGGATACCAACAGGATCAGGCTCATGCTAACTATCGGTAATCGTTATCTTTCCAAAGACGGGCTGAATACATACAATCCGGACAGCGCTTACCTGTTTTATAATGAAGCAAATAAATTGAGCAAAATTCTTGACGAGCTGAAATGGCAAAGTGAGTCGTTAATGAATATGGGCTCTTATTATTTTGAAGTGAATAAGGTGAACGAAGGGAAAGCCTCATTTATGAAGGCTATTGAGTATTATAATAAAAATGGCGATAAACATAGTGAAGCACTTTGTTGGAACAGGCTTGGAAAAGCTATACCCGACAGCGACCTTAATAATATCCCTTTTAAAATGCAGTGCTTCCGTAATGCCAATTCATTTTTTATAAATTCACGGGATAGCCTGCTCGCAATTGAGATACGAAGAAATATCGCGGAATGTTACCTCAAACAAGGGAAGCCCGATGATGCCGAAAAGCAACTGTTGCAGGTAGTTAAAGAATATAAAGCGATCGGTTATAAAAAATTACAGGATACCTATGATGTCCTGGCACAAATAAGTGGCTCCAGGGCAGACCTGCATAACGAACTTTCATACCGGATGAACGCTGTCAATAGTATGGAAGCCACTTCAGATACGGCACGATCTGACTATTTCTATGCCAAGCTTGCTCTTACCTATTCTGATACGAAAATGTATAAGGAAAGCATTAGGTGGATTGTAAAAGCAATTGACGTAATAAAAAAAAGAGGGAAATATGAAGACTTGTATGGCGATGTAAGCCTGCTTGTTTTTGATTACATCATGGTTGGAAAGCCGGGGGAGGCGCTTGCTTTTTTAGAAAATATTTCCCGGCAAATACCACCAAACAATCTTGCTCAAAAGGTAGATTTAAATGAAGAATTTGCCCATTGCTATGTATCAATGAAACAATACGAAAAGGCAGAGCATTACTACCTGGAGATGATGCGCATTTTTGATACCACCAGTTTCAACAAAGCTTTTTACACTACCAATGAGCAGATGGTAACCGATTTTATTTACTATAACCAAACGATTGGTAATTTTTATATTCTTACTAAAAACTACAAGCTGGCAGGTATTTATTACAATAAAATACTGAATCTTCCCAGGGGATCTGTGAGGCCCATTACTTTGGGAGAGATCCACCAAATGCAGTTTAAAGTTGACTCCGCATCGGGCAATTATGTATCAGCCATCCGTCATTTTGAGGCGTTTCAAAATCTGCATGATTCCTTATTCAACGCAACGAAAAATAAACAAATACAGGAATTGCAGATCAAATATGAAACAGATCAAAAAGATAAAGACTTGCGGCTGAAGCAGCAGGATATTGCATTGCTTACCAACAAAAGCCAATTGCAGGAAGTGAATCTTAAAAAAGCCAGCCTTGCCAGGAAAATTATCATTATGTCAGCTATCGTTTTATTGGCACTTTTATTTGCCGGTTACCGGATAAAACAAAAGCACAATGTAACCCTGCAACTACGGCAAGATGAAATAAATATGCAAAATCAACAATTGCAAACAGCACTGGCAAACCAGCAAAAACTCACAGTTGAAAAAGAATGGCTTGTAAAAGAAATTCATCACCGGGTAAAGAACAACTTACAAATTGTTATCAGCCTGCTGAATGTACAATCCGATTACCTTGACAACCCATCTGCTATAAATGCCATTCAGGAAAGCAGGGAGCGCATGCAGGCCATCGCACTCATTCATCAAAAACTATATCAGACAGATCTCGGCACTTCAATTAACATGCGTTCTTACATACATGAAATGTCGAGCTACCTGGGGAGTTTCACAAGTCCGGGGAAAGTAAAATTCCAATTGGATGTAGATGATGTTTCGTTGGATGTTTCACAAAGTGTACCGCTTGGTCTAATCCTAAACGAGGCGATCACCAATTCACTAAAGTATGCCTTTACCGGCGGTCAACGTGGAATCATTACCATAACATTACAGCAGGGAAGTCAACACAACATCGTTTTGAAGATAAAAGATGATGGAAAAGGATTCCCGGAAAATTTTGATTTCTCCAGGAATAAATCCATAGGTATTCAATTAATGAAATTGTTTTCTGAACAATTGGAAGGCGCGCTTCAATTTAAAAACAGTAATGGAGCAGAGGTTGAGCTCATTTTTAAAAACCAATTCTCCGGTGGCCTTCCAGATTCTTTTCCCGCAGTTTTTAAAAGCGACGAAGAGTCAATAGAAGTTTAAAAAAATAAACCGGTGCACTTACTCCTGCCCGTTTACTATCCTGCATAGCGCGGATTTTGTTATATTTATTACCGGTGCTGGGTTTCTTTTCATTTTTATCCAGGAATATTAATTTACCGTTGGCCTGGCTTCATGAGAGAACGTTCGGCTTTAAATATTTATGATGTATGGAGTAGTCAAATTCATTACAAATCTTTTGGTGCATGCGAAGGTTGATACTTACAAAAATGTTCCTGGTGCTTTCCCTTGCAGCATTCGCCCAGCTAAAGGAGAGTGACCTCCCGGTTTTATTTAGAAAATATCATGAAAGCGGGAATGATACAAACAGGGTTAGGATTTTATTAAAAATCGATAGCATTTATTTATATAAAATGCCCGATGTACAAGTCATTTTTGACAGTGCTATCTTAATGGCCTGGCAGGCAAGAGAACTCAGTTCATTACTTCATTTTAACGATGGATTTGCTGACGCCACTTTCTTGCTGGGCAATTCATTCGCAGAAAAGAATGACATACCGGCTACCTTATCGGTAATAAGCGAATCGCAAGGTGAACTGAAGATCCATTTGCTGATCATGCTTGGAGAACACTATCTTTTCAAGCCCGGTGATTCTCAGCAAGATATGGACAGTGCTTATACATTTCTTATTGAAGCAAAAAACCTGAGTAACTCAATTAATTCTTCTGCCTGGCTTTATCAAAGCTTGTGCAGTTTGGGTAAATATTATTTTACAAAAGGGGAAATTGACGAAGGGAAAAAATGCTTTATGCGCCCTATCGGGGATTATCATCGCTCAGGAAACCTGGAACGGGAGGCATATTGGTGGAATCAATTAGGAAGCTATTTACCGGACAATGAAGACACGTACCAGGATGAAATTTCCGGTTTTGAAAATGCCCTTACATTATACAGGAAATTAAATCTGAAAAAAGAGGAACCATCCTTATTGCAGTATATAGGGTACATACACCAGCTTCATAACCATCTTGACCTTGCAAGCGCATATTTCCTTCAAGCGGTAAACGCAAGGATTTCAATGAATGACAAAAACTTGCTTTTTGAATATGGCAGGCTAACTGAAATAAGTCTTTCCCGGGGAAATTATAATAAAGCTGTTTATTATGCACAGCAGGCGATAAAATATATTGATACCACGTCTAACAGGTCCGTTGCCGGTGATATTTTTTATAAAATGGGGCAAGCCTACGATGCGCTGGATGAAACCGATAGCAGTTTCCGCTGCTATAAACAAGCCCTGGATCTGATAGTAGAAAAAAACATTTATTTGTTTCCTGCCTTAAGAAAAGTAGTAAATGGTTTGATCGAAAAAGAAGGCGTCGGCAAAGCGCTTGTATTCCTGGAAAACTTCCTTAAACGAAATACCCCTCTTCGCATTTTTGACAAAGAAATTGTAGCGGAGTTATGGGGAAATTGTTTTAATGCGCTCGGCAAATATGACATGGCTGAAAAAAAATACCTCGATATGATTTCATTGGATGAGGAAGAGGAAAAACATTTTAAAAATGAAATTTCAGGTTTCGAGTCAGAAAATTTAATAAAGGGTGCGGAAGCCTGTTACACTATCGGTCATTTTTACACACAAAGAAAACGATTCAACCTGGCAGAGCCTTACTTATTAAAAGCCTTGCAAACAAAAACTTTCCCGCCCACCTTGAAACGCAAGAGTGACATTTATTTGTTGCTTTTTGAGGTAGATTCTGCCCATGGAAAATACCTTGCCGCGATGGCTGATTTTAAAATGCATAAGCAATTAAATGATTCGATTTTCAACGTTGCCAAAATCAGGGAAATTGAAGAATTGAAAATTTCCTATGCAACTGATAAAAAAGAAAAAGATCTAAAGGTATTGTCTGCAAGATCACAAGTACAGGCTAAAGAGTTGCAAGGGTCTGCCCAAACGAGAAGATTAATTGTGATTCTCTTAATTGTTTCAATAATACTGATCGGCGTTGTGTTTAGCAGGTACCGCATCAAGCAAAAAAGTAATGAATTGTTACAATCGCAACAACTTAAAATCAATTTTCAGAACCAGGAGCTTCGAACAGTAACGACCGAGCAACAAAAATTAATTGCTGAAAAAGAATGGCTCGTAAAAGAAATTCATCACCGGGTAAAGAACAATCTACAAATTGTTATTAGCCTCCTGAATGTTCAATCGAGCTACCTTGATAGTCCATCTGCCATAAATGCGATACAGGAAAGCAGGGAGCGCATGCAGGCAATTGCGCTTATTCATCAAAAATTATATCAAACTGACCTGGGTACTTCAATTAATATACGCTCTTATATTGATGAAATGACGGGCTTTCTGAGCGGTTTCACACATCTGCAGAAGGTTAAATTTCACCTGGACGTAGATAATATTACAATGGATGTAGCACAAAGCATGCCTCTTGGTTTAATCCTAAATGAGGCGATCACCAATTCTCTAAAGTATGCCTTTACCGGTGGACAACGCGGACTTATCATAATTACACTGCGGCAATTGAGCCGGGACGATATCCTTTTGGAAATAAAAGATAACGGTAAAGGCTACCCTGACAATATGGATTTTTCCGGGAAAACGTCCATTGGCATTCAATTGATGAAATTGTTCGCCGAGCAACTGGAAGGTGTGCTTCAATTCAGGAACAATAACGGGGCACAGGTTGAGCTTGTTTTCAAAAGGCAGTTGGCAGACAATTTTCCTGGCCTGGGCGAAGCTGCCAATCCGCTAAGCGGCGAATCGTCAAAAGTATAAAACCACATTTCTCTACCCCTTTTAAAAACCTATCTATTGCCCGATTGTAAGCAATATTTTAGTTACTTCCAGTGGTGGTGGTAAGAAGGGCGAATGGCCAGTAATGATTGAAAATATTTTTGTAATATGTCAAAGTTGCATAAACACTTATCCTGTGGCAATGGCTCAATCATTTATTCGAATGCATATATTGCGGCATTTTTTCCATCCGCAATAAATTCAACAAGCCCTGTAATCCTGCTATTAATTAACACCGTTTGTGTTGACAATCAATACAGACAAAATTATTTTCACTTTTTATCTTAAAAAGATTAAGCAAACCAAATACAAAGTATCATATAACTAAGATTAGCAAAAAGCCAGTAATATGTACATTCATAACGATAAACCAGCTATTGACCTCGCTTGATTTAGCAAATAGTTTTGCAACACAAGTATTAAATTTTTCAAACTTAAAAATGTCAATTATGAACACGCAACAAATCGCAGCTACAGCTGTAAATGAGCAACAATTTCGTGACGCTGTAATGCCCCGGGCCCAACTTTCAAAGCTTGCATCTGAAATAGCTATTGAAAAAACGACGCAACAAAATGTAAAACAATTTGCGGAATGGGAATTAATGGAAGCAACAACAGTTATTGATGTACTGAAAGATTTGGGCACTCCGGTTTCGCCCGTCAACAAAGATTCAGAAAACTTTCTTGCAAAATTAAAAGAGCTGGATGAAAAAGAATTTAACAAGGAGTACATGGAAGCAGAATTAAGCAATCATGAATTCCTTCGTGACCTGGCACAAAATTATATTAATGGTGTCGATGAAAAACTTTCGTCAAATGAAGGTGAAATATGGCACGTAGCAAACCTGGCCCTATTTGCTTTTACAGAACATATAGGCCTGAGCAAGAAAATTAAGAATGAGCTCAACGCAAACTAATTTTTTTGGAAAATATGAGAGAGCTGTTTCAACTGAAACAGTTCTCTCATTTAATAGCAGGCTTTATAATTGGAATCGATAATCCACATAACATTTTCCAGCATTCATCTATTGATTACGCTGCTTATGAAAACTAGTTTTACAAAACAAGATTCTCTTAGTATAACTTGTCAGTACAAAATGATGATTGAAATTTTTTCACTTAAAAACTAACTAAAATGATCACAGAAGATAAAGAAGTTCAAAGCCTTGGAATGCCCTGGGAAAAGGAATATGGATATGCACAAGCTGTAATGAAAGGCGATACAGCATGGCTTGCGGGCCAGGTAGGCCACAACGATAAAGGCTTGCTTGCAGAAGGTATGGAAGCGCAGATGATACAGGCTTATGCCAATATCAAAAAGTTGCTCACAGGATTTGATATGGAGATGGATGATGTGGTGGAGGAAGTGTTGTATGTATTAGATCTTGCCGCCGCCTTTGAAGCAAGAAAAAAACATGGCAACGAATTTTACCCTGATCCGAACCGCATTCCCAGCACGCTGATAGTGGTAAACGGTCTCTCACTCCCCGGTCAAATGATTGAAATTAAAATCGTAGCAAAAAAGTAAAAACAACATACAGACAATAAAAACCATTTTATGAACACAATT
Organism: Ginsengibacter sp.; assembly: GCA_039933035.1. Lineage (GTDB taxonomy): Bacteria > Bacteroidota > Bacteroidia > Chitinophagales > Chitinophagaceae > Ginsengibacter. Next base: position 10,106 of record JBDTOV010000141.1, read on the forward strand.
AAACTAACTAAAAAATTGTTGGCCATGGCACTAATAACTTTTGCTACTTCCTCAATTGAAGCACAGGCCACTGGTCAAACGGAATCTCCCGCTAAACTGGTGGACGCATTGCATTCGGCCTTCGGCACGCATCATTCCAGGGCGGTACATGCAAAAGGTATTATACTGGAAGGTACTTTTACACCGGACCCTGATGCCGCAACATTAACAAAGGCCGCTCATTTGCAAAATGGGGGCAGCAAGGTCATCGTCAGGTTCTCCGATTTTACCGGCATCCCGGACATCCCGGATAATATAGGTTTAGCAAATCCGCGTGGGCTTGCGATAAAATTTATCATGCCGGATGGATTAACTACCGACATCGTAGGGCACAGTTTTGATGGCTTTCCAACGCCCAATTCAGACCAGTTCCGGGAGTTGCTTTTAGCCATTGGGCGCAGCGGCTCTGCTGCGTCTAAGCCTAATGCGTTAGATAGCTTTTTAGAAACACATCCCGTTGCTAAAACCTTTTTGACTTCACAAAAAAATCCGGCGAGCTATGCGGGCATCAACTATTTCGGAGTGAATGCTTTCAAATTTACCAATAAAAATGGAGTGTCGCATTTTATCAGGTACCAGTTTATTCCGGCCGATGGAGAAGAATTGTTGACGGCCGAACAAATGGCTGCAAAAGGTCCTGAATATTTGCAGGAAGAGATTAAAAAAAGAATAGCCGGTAAACCGGTAAAATTTAAGTTTTATGCGCAGATAGCAGAAGAAGGAGATAATATAGAAGATCCTTCTACAGCATGGCCTGAAAACCGTAAAAAAATATTGCTGGGTATTATTGAAATAACAAAGCTGGGCGCTAATACTGTCCAGGAAGACAAATCACTTTTTTTTATACCCAACAATATTCCTGGTGGCATTGAAACAGCAGATCCTATGTTGAATTTTCGTTCTAACGCCTATCCTATTTCTGTGAAAGAGAGGCAGTGATCAAGTAATAAATAATAATAATCGCAGGCAAAAAAAACAAAAATTTATAATTACATATTACAAAATTATGCGTAGTTATCCTATCCGTGATCAAAAATCAGATCATTTATTAACGCCAGAAAACAGGGCTTTTATAGTTAAATATTATCAACCCATCCAGGTAAACTCAATTAATTTAACAGGAAAGTAATTGCTCAAAGCAAAAATGGTAAACCTCGTGTTATAGACCTAAAAGAATTGGAGTTTGACGAACAGGGTTCTATGATCCTGTTTTTTTATAAAGCCAGAATAATACCTCACTTTTGCCTGGTTCTAAGATGGCGACCGCAAAAGACGATATGATTTCCTGGGTAAAGATCTATACAAAAGATCTTTTTAGTTACACACTATCAAAAGTAGAGAGACGGGAGATCGCAGAAGACCTCGTACAAGACACTTTTCTTTCAGCTTATCAGTCTTTCACAAATTTTAAAGGCAAAAGCAATGCAAAGACATGGCTCTTTTCCATTCTAAAAAATAAAATAGCCGACCACTACCGTTCCAGGTACAAAAGGAGTATGGAAGCATCGCCGGTTTTTATTGACGCGTTTTTCGATGAAAATGATCGCTGGAAGCCAGAGTACAAACCCACAGCATGGGCCAATGAAACAGAATTATTAGATGATCCGGAATTTTCAAAAACATTGAATAATTGTATAGAAAACCTTCCTGCAAAATGGTCGTCTGCCGTTCAGCTAAAATATTTAAAAGATCATGATACCCACATCATCTGTTCTGAATTAGAAATAACTCCATCCAACTTCTGGCAAATTATTCACAGGGCAAAACTTCAATTAAGAAATTGCCTGGAGTTGCAATGGTTCAAAAAATAATTTTCTTACTTTGTCAGTAATGACTATTAATCACGACTAATTAAAGGAAATGCTGCCGATGTGTATAACAATAGCGGCATGTATAATTTCTATCAAAAAAATTAATCCCTTTAAATTCTTACCATGAATAATAGTCCCGAACAATTCATCACCAATCTTAAGAATGGGAACAGGATTTCCTATGAAGCCTTATATAAAGAGAACTATACCCCTGTTGAAAGATTTATTATAAATAATAGCGGTACCCGTGATGATGCCAAAGACATCTTCCAGGACACGCTGCTGGTATTATTTACAAAATTGAAAGGAGACAATTTTGAATTAACGGCATCATTGAAAACTTATATCATTGCAATCAGCAAAAATCTCTGGTTTAAAAAACTTAGAAATATTTCTTACCATAAAGAAATTTCGCTTACAGATTATCAATCAAACAAATTTTATTGTGAAATCGATTCATCTATTGAAAAGGAAAAGTCTTATTGGGAAAAATTACAAACTTATCTCTCAAAAATAACTGCTCACTGTAATCACTTATTACAATCCATGTTTTTCAAAAATAAAAATATTGAAGAAATACAAAAGGAATATGGCTATTCATCAAAGCATAATGCTCAAAACCAAAAGCATAAATGCATTGAGCAGGTTCGTAAAATAAAGAACATAGAGGAGCAACAGGAAAATAAAATTGTACACGTTGGGTGATTTTTTTTGGTTATTGGTATTACTAAGTATCAATAACAATTAAAAAAATTAAACAATGAAAAAATTACAATTGAAAAAAAATCTTCTGAAGATGGTTATTGCTTTATTTGCAGTTTCACTTTTCAGTTTTCAACAAGCCAACGCACAAAGTAATCTTGTAACAGTTAAATCCGGCAAGAGCTACGATGCAACCGTTAGTGGCATCAAAAAAGGAGTTGCAGGTGCAGGCATGATGGTTCTCGCTGAGATCAATCATGGTAAAATTCTTTCAATGACCGGATTGTCCATCAATGCCGAATCATTGTTCATCGGTAATCCAACTGTGGGCAAAGAAGCTTTTAGCGATAACATGGCAGTAGGCCTGGCTATTCCTTTAAGGGTTAATGTTTATGAAGAAAACGGAACCACCTACATCAATTATTTTACACCTTCCGGCGAACTTGGAAATTTTAAAGGCTCCAAAGTAAAAATGATTGGCCAGGAGATGGATAAGAAGATTGCTATGCTCACGGCTATGGTTACTAAATAAAAAATTGAACTCAAAATAAAGGATGGGCTTTTCTATAAGTTCATCCTTTATTATTTAAAACCTTTGTTATGAAATTCAATACAAAAAAAATTCTGATCACAATATCTCTTTTGATCCTTGCTGCAATATCGCCTAACGTGTTTGTGGCGGCCCAGGCAGGGATGGCTGAATTTTCAACATTGGTTATTCAATTCCTGCTGCCATCAGTTGTCTTGATATTTTTATTGATATTCCTTGCTAAATTTTTACAGTTCCGGGATATTACATGGCTTGCGATCAATGGTATTGTAGCAGGAATTATTGCAACAGTTGCACTTGAAATTTTCAGGGAATCAGGTTTCAGGTTGGGAACTATGCC
>JBDTOV010000142.1:0-13544 GCA_039933035.1 Ginsengibacter sp.
TGAATCCTTACATTTCTCCCGAAGGAGAACTGTACAAAAAGATCTTTCCTTACACGGCATCTTTTACGGTATGGGCAGGATTAGTGCCCGATTACTCCATGCCGAAGGCACAGAAAATAATAGGGGATCATTTATATAAGCATGTATTAAGTAAAGGGGTAAGTGGATTTAAAATGGATGAGAACGATGGTTTTGATGAATGGCTGTGGCCGGATGTTACCAGGTTTCCTTCCGGTAATTCAGCGGAGCAGATGCGGCAAACCTATGGCTTGCTGATGCAGAAGATGACCACTGATTTATACCGGAAGCAGAATAGACGAACGTATGGATTGGTGAGGGCTTCCAATGCAGGTGCATCATCTTTTCCTTATGTTATTTACAACGATTATTACAGCCATCCTGATTTTATTACGGCACTCGTCAACAGTTCTTTTATAGGAGTATTGTGGACTCCCGAAGTACGCAGTTCGCCAACTGCAGAAGAATGGTTACGGCGTATGCAAACCGTTTGTTTTTCTCCACTTGCTATGATCAATGCATGGGCGGATGGCACCAAGCCCTGGTCCTTTCCGGCAGTAGAAAAGCAGGTACAGGCTATTGCGGATCTGCGGATGCAATTAATACCGTATTTCTATACGAGCTTTGCCGACTATGCATTTTATGGTACGCCACCTGTTAAAGCCATGAATCTTATTCCGGGATTTAATGCCCCGGCCACGGCTTCTAAAGGAGCATTGAGTTCAACCGATAACCCGTATGCAAAAGCCGTTACACAGGAAATAAAAGATCAGTTTATGGTCGGCGATAATTTGCTGGTAGCTCCTTTATTTACGGGGCAAAAAAGCCGGAAAGTCATTTTACCGAAAGGCAGGTGGTTCGATTTTTATACAGGAAAATACGTCGGCGAAGGAGAAGTAATTACGGTGGCTCCTGGCCTGGATATCATCCCTGTGTATGTAAGGGATGGCGGTATCATTCCCATGATGCCCCCGGTGTCAACGATAGATACCGAAAAGTTGCCCGTTGAAATAAGGTACTATGGTGATAAGGAAAGCGCCTATAATTTGTATGATGATGATGGCGTAAGTTATGATTATGAGAAAGGACAATTCACCCGCATTAAATTATCGGTTACAAGAGATGCTAACGGAGCGTTGAAAGGGAATGTTGCTATTCCGACAGGCGCTAAAATCTGGTCGTATAGTAATTTTTCCTGGAAATTTATGACGAAATGAAAATGGTATTGATGAAATTGACCTTGTAAAACGTTGGATGGATTAAGATAACTTGTGCTATGGCCTCAAACTGATGTTGGTGGTGCCGGGCTATAATACCATCCGCACAGACTGTCCCGCTTTTTTGCGGGAACGCACAACATCGGTTTTTTTTGTTATTCGTAAATATTTTTGGAGGGGAAGACCAACAAATGCAAAATCTACCTGATATAAATAATGATTCGGTAGGAGACTTACGTGATGGTAACTATTATCCTTATCAAAATCTTAAATAAATGATTAAGCTAAAAATTCTTTTTACTTTTTTTGCCACTTTTACGTTGTTTGCTAATTCAAAAGCTAATGGGTCTATATTATTCCCTTCCCGAGATAGTATTAATGGGGTTTTTAAATTCGGAAATGAATTTTTTTATTTGAATATAAATTCAAAAAGCTTTTATTTAAAAAGGGCTAATGTAACAAAATTTCAGGATGTTGTAATCCCCGTATGTTATGATACGATTGCCAAAGGGAATTTTAAAATCTTAACTAAAAACGTAATCTCATTATGTAACGATAAGAACTTTCATAAAATTTCATTTGATTTTAAGCAAGAAAAAAAGCTTTCAGATGATAGCATATACTTTCAAGTAATACTACCTATAGACGATGCTTTTTCAGCAAATAGATTCAGATATCATTTAAATGGTTTTGCTGGAATGATATATATAAAATCCGAAAGCTCATTCAATAAAGTACCTAAGCAAAAAGGTGTGAAATATGAAAGTACAGTTTTGAATTTTTTGATACAAGACTTAACTCCGGAGAATTGTATTGAAGAAGAGAAATGCTACCAAAGAATATATTTTAGAATTTTTTATAATCTAACTATCAATAATAATTCAAATTATTTTACAATAACTCTTCCCGATTTTAATGAATGCTATGTTGAACGAATGGATGTTGAAAATGATTTTGTTTTTTTTGATGGTAAGAACAGCATTTTTTGGCATGGGAATGAATATAAAAGGCTGTAAGAAGTTAAATAATTGACTCCCGGGCTACCCTTACGATGTAACAACAAAAAAGAACTGCTGTCTGTACGTCTTTGACAACGGATATTTTTATTTATGCAATCGTTGATGTTCCTAAAACTCTAATCCTACTCTTACGAAGCCCGCACGAACACATAACATCCGCGATATTTTTGGTTATTCGTAAATGTTTTGGAGCGGAAGACCAACAAATGCAAAAAAGTAAAAAGCATTCACCAGGTAAGAGTTTCTTTATTGTTCACTGGCTGAAACTCTATAATCTTCGAAAGTACAAATCATGGCCGGGCATCGCCATACCGGTTCAACAGAAAATTACAAAGCCAATAATCCGGATGATTTAAAAGAGGATATTAAAAACTATCCTCCGTTGTAAACTGTAATTTTTTAAAAGTAAATTTGTAGAAATGAATATAATTATGGAAACAATAAATATCCGCAGGAAGCTACACCTTTTTATTGACAAGATAGAAGACAAAAAAGCGGCAGCCATTTATACATTGTTTGAAGATGAAATAGAACAGGATGAATGGGAATATACGGAAGAGTTTAAAGCGGAACTTGATAAACGTTATGAATATTATCAAAGCGGTGGTAAGATGATAAATGCAGCAGAAGCAGATTAACAAATCAGCGCAATTTTACAATCGGGAAAAAATAAATGAGCTATTCATACGTCTATGAACCTGTTGCCTTGGCTGAATATAAAGAAGCGGTTGCATGGTACAGGGAACGAAGTGAAACTGCAGCAGAAAATTTAATAACAGAAGTAAAGAACCGGATAGAAACAATATGCGCTGACCCTTTACGCTATCGTAACACATACAAAATCTTCCGGGAAACATCTTTAAAAAAGTAACCTTATTACGTCGTTTATTTTGTAGATGAAAATGCAAAGACTGTTATTATCTCATCAATATATCATCACAAAAGAAATCCAAAAAAGAAATACAGGAAATAGCCCACCGCAACCTTTTCGTCCGGGAAAATCAGGTTGTGGCGGGTTTTCTAATTAAACCGGAAGATTAAAAGTTTAGCAGCTCCAAAGTTTTCTGCGGAGGGAGAGGAACGGCTATATTAAGTTATAGTTAGTATTCGACAGCACAAGTCCGCCCGGCAAAAGGTCCGGTTGATTACCTTGCGCCAAGGCAGGCGCAATAATCTGGTTGTACAGTAATTTTTCCTGGAATTTTATGAAGAAATGAAAAAGGAAAAGTACTTTCATTTTTTAAAATAATATAAAAACGCCAGAACGTATATTAGATTAAACATTTGAATGCGTACCGGGATAACGCACCAAACAACTTTAATAAATTTATAATAATGAAAAAAACAATTTTTGCTTTTGTAGTCATCATGCTGTTACGTGCTTCGGGTGTTTCCCAGGGTATTGTTCCAACCCCACGCCAGGTCGAATGGGCAAATTCGGAAATAGGCGTGTTGATTCATTATGATATGCAGGTATATGAGTCTTCTTACGATTGGCGTAAAGATTTCAATTATCATCCAAGTGCCAAAATATTTAATCCCGATAAGTTGAACACCGATCAATGGATACAGGCAGCAAAAAATGCCGGCGCCACTTATGCTGTTTTAGTAGCAAAGCATTGCTCCGGCTTTAGCCTTTGGCCCACTAAAGCGCATGAATATAGTATTAAAAACAGTCCCTGGAAAAACGGTAAGGGTGATATTGTTGCAGACTTTATTGCGTCTTGTAAAAAATATGGCCTTAAGCCGGGCATTTATGCGAGTGCCTCCGCTAATGGATATTTCCACGTGGATAATCCCGGGCTCGTGGTACCAAAAGATCCAGAAGCACAAAAAATATATAACCAGGTGGTAATACAACAGCTAACAGAATTGTGGACCAATTATGGAAAGCTATTTGAAATTTGGTTTGATGGAGGTGTGTTGCCAGCATCTAAGGGTGGACCCGATATCGTTCCTTTACTCAAAAAGCTGCAACCTGATGCAGTAGTTTTCCAGGGCCCGTATGGAATAAATAACCTGGTAAGATGGGTTGGTAATGAAGAAGGCGTGGCTCCTTATCCCTGCTGGGCAACGGCAGATTCCACTACCCAGGCAGATGGAACCGTAATAATGAAAGGTTTAAACGGTGACCCCAATGGCGCTGTATGGTGCCCCGGTGAAGCTGATGTTCCATTACGCAGTACCGCTTCCTTCCAGGGAGGATGGTTTTGGAAGGCAGGACAGGATTCTGTTGTTAGCAGCCTCGAATTAATGAAGGAGCGCTATGTAAACAGCGTGGGACGAAATACGAATTTATTAATCGGGATGGTAGTAGATAAACATGGATTGGTCCCGGACGTAGATGTACATCGCCTGGCAGAATTTGGCAATGACATAAAAAAGCAATTCTCAAAACCCATTGCCACGGTAACGGGTAATCGAAGGGGATTCCTCATTTCCTTAAAAAGTGATACCAATATTACGTATACGATCATTGAGGAAAATATTATGCATGGGGAAAGAATAAGAGCTTATACAATTGAGGCATTCAAAGATGGACATTGGTTTGAAATTGCAAAAGGCACCAGCGTTGGGCATAAGCGAATAGAAAACACAGATGCAACGAATGTTTCTAAAATACGGTTAACAATTACTGCTTCCGTTGGTGAACCTGAGATTAAAAATTTCAGTCTGTATTAATTCTTCCAACAAATAATTTGAAAAATTGAATCTTCTAAATTGAAAAATAATAACGTGAAATTTTTATTGGTATTTATTGGTTTGACATTTTTGTACCGGGCAGGAATGTGCCAGCCAGTTTTACCATATAAAAATCCTAAACTTCCCGTTGAAGAAAGAGTGAAAGACCTGGTTGCGAGGATGACTCCTGAAGAAAAATTCTGGCAACTCTTTATGATACCGGGCGATTTAAGTGATGGGAAAGAGAAATATAAAAATGGCATCTTCGGCTTCCAGGTAAGCGCCAAAGGTAATAAAGATGCTGCCGGGCAACTACTCAACTACAGTGCAGCGTCCAATGCAGTGGAAACGGCAAAGCTCATCAACTCTATACAAAAATATTTTGTGGAAGACACCCGTCTGGGTATTCCGATCATTCCCTTTGATGAGGCTTTACACGGTTTGGTAAGAGATGGTGCGACTGCTTTTCCAGCGGCCATAGGATTGGCAGCAACATGGGATATCGCTTTAATGAATAATGTTGCAACTGCCATTGCGCATGAAACCAAAAGTCGCGGCATCCGCCAAATATTATCGCCTGTTGTAAATATTGCCGGCGATGTTCGTTGGGGCCGCGTAGAAGAAACCTATGGAGAGGATCCTTTTCTTTCATCCGAAATGGGCGTAGCATTTGTTTCTCCTTTTGAAAAGATGGGAGTAGTTACCACGCCAAAACATTTTATTGACAACAGTGGGGATGGCGGCAGGGACAGCTACCCGGTAGATATTGATGAACGTTTATTAGATGAAATCTATCTTCCTCCATTCAAAGCTTGTTTTGAGAGAGGCGGTAGCCGCAGTGTAATGACTTCCTACAATTCTCTGAATGGAAGTCCATGTACTGCAAATAACTGGCTCCTCAATGAGAAATTGAAAAAGCAATTGAATTTTCAGGGCTTTGTAATTTCAGATGCCTCTGCCGTAGGTGGCGCCAATGTGTTGCATTACACTGCCAAAGATTACCCGGATGCATCTGCCAAAGCGATTAACAGCGGGCAGGATGTTATTTTTCAAACAGCTTATGAACATTATAAATTATTTATACCCCCGTTTTTGGATGGTAGGATCGATCCAAAAACTATAGATAGTGCAGTAGCAAGAGTGTTACGGGTAAAATTTGAATTGGGGCTTTTTGAAAATCCTTATGTCAATGAAAATGATGCGAGCAAATGGAATGGCAATCCTGCTCATAAATTACTCGCTAAAAAAGCGGCATTGGAATCGATGGTGTTATTAAAAAATGATAATCATGTTTTGCCTTTGAAGAAATCAATTAAATCTATAGCGGTTATCGGCCCGGATGCAACAGAAGCAAGGCTTGGCGGGTATAGCGGACCCGGCAACGGAAAAGTGAATATACTTGATGGAATTAAAAATAAATTGGGAAAAGACGTTAACGTAATATATACTTCGGGTTGTGGCAGAACCTCACCGGAATGGGTAACAGTACCGGCAACAAATTTGTACACTAACGTAAACGGTACAACGCAAACCGGGTTGCAGGGTGAATATTTTAATAATATTCAACTAACGGGTGAGCCCGTCATTGCAAGAGTTGATCATCAAATAGATTTTGGCTGGACTTTATATTCCCCCGATCCAAAGATTAATTATGATTTTTATTCTGTGAAATGGACAGGCAAATTGAAAGCGACTGTTAGCGGTAATTTTAAAATTGGTATTGAAGGCAATGATGGTTACCGTTTGTATTTAAATAACAAATTGATCATTGATAACTGGAAGAGCCAGACCTTCACTACTAAATTGGCAACGTATCATTTTGAAAAAGATAAAGCGTATGATATACGAATAGAATTTTTTGAATCACAAGGCTATGCAAGGTTCAAATTGGTTTGGAATGTTGGTGTACCAAATGACTGGCAGCAAAAAATAAATGAAGCCGTAAACGCTGCAAAAAAAGCGGATTTGGCGGTAGTAGTTGTGGGTATTCATGAAGGTGAATCACAGGACAGGGCATATTTGAACCTACCCGGTCACCAGGAGGAAATGATCAACCAGGTTTCCGCAACGGGAAAACCCATTGTGGTGGTTTTAATTGGAGGCAGCGCTATTACTATGACCAATTGGATACAGAATGTTCCTTCCATACTCGATGCCTGGTATCCGGGAGAAGAAGGGGGTAATGCGGTTGCCGATGTATTGTTTGGTGATTATAATCCTGCGGGTCGCTTACCCATTACCTTTCCCGTGTTTGAAGGTCAATTACCCCTGGTATATAATCATAAACCAACCGGCCGTACCGACGATTATGCTGATCTTAACGGTCAGCCTCTTTTTCCTTTTGGCTTTGGACTAAGCTATTCAGATTTTGAATACAGCAATTTTCGGTTTGATAAAAAGCAATTTGGAAAAGATGATTCCACCAGGGTATATTGTACGGTTAAAAATGCGGGTAACCGTGATGGTGAGGAAGTCGTGCAGTTATACATTCATCCCTTGCTTTCCTCCGTAGCCCAACCGGTAAAATTATTGAAAGGATTTCAGCGAATATTTTTAAAAGCAGGAGAGGAGAAAAAGATTGCTTTTAACATTACACCCGAATTGCTCAAAGTGCTGGACAAACATATGAATTGGACAGTGGAACCCGGAACATTCCGGGTAATGATTGGCGCCTCATCAAAAGATATACGGTTAAGAGATTTAATTGATGTGGTTGATTAATAATTGCCAGATCTTACAACATTATTATTCAGTCAATTGGTACCTTCATAAAAAATAAAGCCCCGATCATTTTGCACATCACCTGTTAGGGAAATGCGACAGTTACACATTCGGACAGTAAAGATTAGATAGAACCCGTTAATGTCTGGGTAATTATTTTAATAAAACAATATACTTTGAAAACAATTTTCTTGTTTCTTTTCCTAGGTGCTGTGAGCAATGTTCTTGCGCAGAATCTTATTCAACAAAAATTGGAAAGTTTGCCGGTTTACCCTTCAGATGAAATCAAAGCGCCCGGGAGAGATTGGCTTATAGGTAATACAAATGCCTCCACCCAAATTTTTAAGAGTAGCAATGGCAAGGACCTGGTTATTGCCAATGGCCTGGTATGCCGCCAGTTCAGGATGCAATCTTATATGGCATGTTTTGGATTCAAAAACCTGGTTACCGGTAAAGAAATGCTTCGCGCAATAGAGCCCGAAGCAGAACTGGTTATTAATGGAAAAACATATAATGTGGGCGGTGTGTCGGGACAGTTTGAAAGAGGATATCTTCAATATGACTGGCTGGACAAATTCAAAAAAGATCACCAGGCTTTTCAATTGATTGATTTTACCATCCGTGAAATACCACCCCGTTTTAAATGGAAGGCAGATAGATGGAACACTAATAAACAGTGGCCGCCAAAGGGTAAACAGTTGGATTTTACATTCGGTTTAGCAGGCAAGGAATTAGACGGCGTAACCGTAAACATTCTTTATGATATGTATGATAATATTCCGCTCATGTGCAAATCAATGGTGGTGCATAACGCAGGTAACAGTGCTATCAGGATCAATTCTTTTAAGAGTGAGCAACTGGCCATGGTAGAAGAAAGTGCGGGTGTTAACAAAGATGGATTTCTCCCCTCTCCCCATATTTGCATTCAAAGCGATTATACTTTTGGGGGAGGCTCTTATGCCGATGCCAACCATACTACTTGCTGGTTACCGGATTCGTTATTTACTTCCCAGGTCAACTATAACCTGCAAACCCGTTGCCTGCTGGAAAGCAAACCTCCCCTCGGGCCGGATTATAATTTAGAACCCGGGAAGAATTTTGAAACGTTTCATACCTATGAATTAATGTATGGCAGTTATGACAGGGAGCGCTGTGGCCTTGAAGAAAGGAAAATGTACCGGACGTTGGCGCCATGGACAACTGAGAATCCTATATTTCTTCACCTGACCACGACCGATCCGGAAAAGGTAAAAACCGCGATAGATCAATGTGCTGATGTGGGTTTTGAAATGGTGATCCTGAGTTTCGGCAGCGGCCTAAACATGGAAGACACCAGTGATGCTAATATTAAAAAATTTACCGCCCTGGCGGAATATGCCCACGAAAAAGGTATTGAGATCGGGGGATACTCTTTGTTTTCCAGCCGCAGCATTGACCCGGCAGACGATGTGATTAACCCTCAAACCGGTAAACCCGGCGGAGCCATTTTTGATAATGCACCTTGTTTAGGAAGCAATTGGGGATTAGCTTATATTAAAAAATTAGAGACATTTATTACCAAAACGGGATTTAATATTTTGGAAAATGATGGCCCCTATCCGGGCGATATTTGTGCGTCCACTTCGCACCCCGGGCATGAAGGTGTCAAAGATTCACAATGGAAACAATGGTGGTTGGAAGTATCTTTTTACCGATGGCTACGGAAACGAAATGTTTACCTGAATGCCCCGGACTGGTACTTTCTAAATGGGTCCAGTAAAGTTGCGTTGGGATACCGTGAAGATAATTGGTCATTACCCCGGGAGCGACAGATTATTTTAGGTAGGCAAAACATTTATGACGGTACCTGGGAAAAGACTCCGGGCATGAGTTGGACGTTTGTACCACTTACACAGTATCACGGCGGAGGCGCACCTGCTACTATTGAACCACTGCATGAACACCTGGATGCCTATGAGGCACACCTGGTTCAGAATTTTGGCAGCGGCGTGCAAGCCTGTTATCGCGGTCCAAGGCTATACGATACGCCTGTTACCGAAGCATTGGTTAAAAAGGAAGTGTCGTGGTATAAAAAATACCGGTATATCCTCAATGCTGATCTTGTTCATATTCGCCGGCCCGATGGAAGGGATTATGATGCTGTTATGCACGTAGATCCTACCCGAAAAGAAAAAGGATTTGCGATGATTTATAATCCACTGAATGAATCGATCAGGCGGACCATTGTATTGCCGCTTTATTATACCGGCTTACAAACTTTTGCTTTGGTGAGAGAAAAAGAAGGGGTGGTAAAAAAAATTAAATTAAACAGGGATTATTCTATAGAGGTTACACTGGAAATACCCGCACAAGGATATACCTGGTTGGTAATTGAATAAGGCGAATTTAATTAAATGGAAACGTAACGGTAACTAATAAAAAATCACGGACCATAGCTGGTATACAAATCAGCTAATATAAAAACGTCACTGATTTATTTCTATAGCATTAAAAAAATGGTATGAAAAATTTGTATTGCTGCATTCTATTATTTTTTCTCCTTATAAATGCGCGTGCACAGCACACTACTGGTAATTACATATCCACTTCCTCTGCTATACAGCAGTATGCTGATACCATAAAGAATAAAAATTTTATCGTTTTCCCTGAGGTAAGAGAACTTCCTGTCCAATGGCGGGACTCTCTGCGCGTGAGTTGGCTGACAAATCACTATGATACCAGCCCTTATGTGTTGCATGCACAGCCGGGAGAATATTTTGTATTTCAAACCGGCATTTGGGCCATTGACCACGAAATGAAAAATGTTACTATAAGGTTTTCAAATTTTAAAAATGACGGGGGAACTGTGATTGCTGCGAATGAAATTACCTGTTTCAATCGTGGCGGAATCAATTATGAGGGGCATGCATTTACCAAACAAATTAATATTCCTTCCGGCGAGGTGCGGCCATTGTGGATAGGAATTAATTTGCCCGAATCCGCAAAAGGAAACTATGACGGCACCGTTACGGTTACTTGCGGAAGTGTCTCCAAAACAATAAAAATACAGTTGGAACTACATGGCGAAGTGTTGAATGATCATGGTTTTGATGAAGGAAGAAGGTTGGCCCGGCTCCAATGGCTCAATTCAACGGTTGGAGAAAATGAGGCTATTACGAAGGGATATATCCCCGTAGAACGGAAAGGGAATTTGATAAAAATTGTAGGGCGTTCAATGGAAATAGCAGGTGATGGATTACCCGGCAAGATCACAAGCTATTTTACTGCATCCAATCAATCCATTGACGGCTATGGAGAACCGGTTATCGACACGCCCTTTCGTTTTATCATCGAAAAAACAGATGGGACCATCATTCATTTGCGACCCGGCAAGTTGCAATTTACTTCTCAATCCCCATCGATGTTAACATGGGAAATTATTAATACATCTGATGCCTGCAATGTTATTTGTCATGGAAGGCTGGAATACGATGGCTTTGTGAATTACCAGCTAACAGTAAAAGCAAAAGAATTATTGCGGGTAAAGGATATCCGCATGGAAGTGAACATGAATAAAAATAAAGCTATTTACATGATGGGATTGAATAAGCCGGGCGGTTTACGCCCCGCCAGGTGGGACTGGAAATGGGATACTACCAAAAACCAGGATGCTTTATGGCTGGGAGGAGTGAATGGCGGATTGAGGATAAAGTGGAAAGCGGATAATTATGCGGCGCCCCTGGTAAATGTGTATTATGAGTTTGGAAGGCTGCATCTTCCTGCCTCGTGGGGGAATGACGATAAAGGAGGCGTGCAGGTATCCGAAAAAAAGAATGGCGTGATCGTAAATGCTTTTTCAGGCAGCCGCGTCATGCTGAAAGGAGAAGAGCAGCATTATGATTTTGACTTACTGATCACACCTTTCAGGACAATGGATAAAGCGGTACAATTTGGTGCCCGCTATTATCATTCCGGTACAAATGCAAGCACTGATTTCATTCATGAAGCAGATTCTTTAGGCGCGAACATTATCAATGTGCACCAAGGAAATGATTTATATCCTTTTATCAATTATCCTTATTCAGACGTAAATGTAGATGCGTTAAAAAACTTTATAACCGAAGTTCATAACGATCACAAAAGAGTGAAAGTATATTATACCACCCGTGAACTAACGGTAAATCTTCCGGAGCTATGGCCGTTTATAAGCCTGGGTGGCGAAGTGATCTACCCGGGTCCGGGAGCGGTGACCAAAACGGTTACTAACCCCGGTGGACCTGACCCCTGGCTGAAAGAAACGCTTCGGGGTAGAAAGTATATTCCTGCCTGGGTGGCTCATTTTACTGAGGGAAAATATGCCGGTATGCAGGATCTCTCTGTAATTACCACACCGGATAGCCGGCTTAATAATTTTTATGTATCGGGATTGGACTGGATGGTACAGCATTTGAAAATAGATGGGATATATATTGATGATTGCTCTTTAGACCGCGCTACGCTCCGGCGGGTAAGAAAGATCCTGGATGATAATCGTAAGGATGCCAACATCGATATGCATAGCTGGAATCATTTTAATGAATATGCCGGGTGGGCAAGTTGCCTGAACCTGTACATGGACCTGTTTCCTTACGTAGACCAGTTGTGGATTGGAGAAGGAAGGAACTATGACACCCCGTCCGATTATTGGTTGGTGGAAATATCCGGCATACCCTTCAGCATACCCAGCCAGATGCTGCAGGATGGCGGAAATCCATGGCGGGGCATGGTATATGGAATGACCAACCGTGCAGGCTGGACCGGGACTTCACCGGACCCTATCTGGAGGTTCTGGGACAAATATGATATAAAAGATAAAACGATGATAGGATATTGGGATCGTAATAATCCCATCACTGTTGATAATGATTCCATCAAAGCAACCCTCTACAGGGGTGCAAAAGAATCGGTAATTTCAATAGCCAATTTTGGCAATACCGACCAGGTTTGTTCATTGCATATTGATTTTCAGAAAATGGGCTATACCCAATCTACAGGCAACTTTTTTATTCCGGCAATTGAAGGCTTTCAAAATGCAGAGCAGTTAAACTCCCTGGATCATCTTTTTATTCGGGGTGGCAAAGGATTCTTATTAGTCTTAAACACAAAAGATTAATGGGTCTAAACTTTTTTCGCCTGGTTGTATCAGTTCAGTTATGATGTAGCCGTTCCTGTTTTTTTAGTATTACAAACAAGCGCACCCGATGAAGGGTTATTACTATGCCGGTTACACCTAAGCCATAGCGGGTCTCTCCTCCTGCAACTTTCTGTAATGCTTTCTTTAGTGAGAAGGAACTTCCCGGTCGTATTGCCAAAGTTCTTTATTCCCCTGGACGTTCTTTGGATCATATGCTCCAAAGATATCGCTTTTTTAAAGTATGAGAATATTAAGGATGGAGTCCTAACTTTTATCCGGGAAAAACCCAAACATTCTACCACGGATAATATCCAAAAAATTGAGATTTTTATTACGGAAGATCTCGAGCGGTTAATTGATCAGTGGGGAAGAAAACTTCGGATATAATACTTATTAACGTTAGGAAGTGAAGTCGTTGACTCAAAGTTATCAGGTAGCCCATTGATCGGTGGAAAAGAAAGTACTGGCCTGGCACATTTCTATATCAGGTTTTTGCGATTACTTTCATTTCGACACGTGATATCTCATTATATAATAACCTAACTCTTTTGATCTCAATATTCATTATTTTCCTGCAATCAGTCTTTTATTCAGATGGCAAAGCCGTTCAAAAGCAAGGCATCCCTTTTCAAATACCTCTGTAATGGAATACTGATCAAAAGGCCAATTAATGGATAGGTTACTCCATTCTATTTGCCTTTCATAGATGAGTGGAAAAGCAATCATGCTACGCAT
>JBDTOV010000143.1:0-13532 GCA_039933035.1 Ginsengibacter sp.
TACCTTTTTGTTTCTCTGAGATACCTTTTTGTTTCTCTGAGATACCTTTTTGTTTCTCCGGGAAACCTTTTTGTTTCTCTGAGATACCTTTTAGTTTCTCCGGGAAACCTTTTTGTTTCTCCGGAAACCTTTTAGTACTCCAGAGATATCTTTAGTACTTCCCCGGAAAATCATTGTAACGGGCTATAATCGCCGTTTTGACCCAAAAATTCGGGTACAGCATCTGAAAAGCGCCTGGAGCTTCTCAGCCATAGTCTTAATGCAGCAATAGAATGAAGGTTCTGCGTTATAATTTGCTCATATCTTTTCTTTTAGAGTTTCAACGCTTCGGGTTTTCCTCTTAACGAAATATGAATCAGCCAAATCACTCTATTTAATAAAAAAAAATCTCAAAAAAACTTACATTTATAAAAGCGTTTTAACCTGAATTTGAAACAACCGACCGAAACATTCACCATGCCAAAAGAAAATACAAAAGACCTTATCACATTCTTACAACCTTTTCCTGAAAGTGTTAAGGAGATGACACTTTGGTTAAGAGAATTTATTTGGAACTTATATCCCGATTGCAATGAATTGATATACGATAATTACAATGCTTTGGCAATTGGCTTTGCTACTACTGACAAAGCGGGTGACGCTTTTTGTAGTTTGGCGGTCTATAGCAAATATCTAAACTTCGGTTTTAACCGGGGCACTGAAATCGCAGACCCTAACAAAATTCTTCATGGCAATGGCAGCTTATACCGATACATCCGCATTAAGGAAAAAAATGATTTTCCAAAAGCATACATCACAAAGCTGCTTAAAGATGCCTACCTCAATTCTCTTGCAAGACTTAAAGAACGGAAACAAACAGTGAAAGGACAAACCATAACAAAATCAATTTCGCCGGTACAACGAAGACCAAAATAGATATTGTTGATGGGAGAACAGCCCGCAAATTATATCGGAAGAAAATGCTTTTGTTGCGAAGGCACTCTTAGCTATTCTCAAACAAGATTTTTGTAATTTAAGTTAATACAATTCGCGTCCCGCACGGCAAAAGCCAGACATGGCAGATGCCATAATACAACTGCAATTTCTTATCCAAATTATTAATCATAACAACATATAAAATTTTACAAAATGAAAAATCTATTTGATCCGGCAACGATTTTATATGGCAGTACTGCCGCAAAGAACACATTTCTTAATAAATTTTTATACTTTAGTAAAATCTATTTTATAAAAAAATTAATTTCTAAAAATACTGCAAATGCTAACTATTGCTGCTATCATTACCTGGATAACAACTGCAGGTAAATTTTTAAAACAAACCGGTGGTGATTCTGCGATAGAAGAAGGCGCCAAATCAGTTTTTTCATGGCTCAAAGGAAAATTCACCAGGCCAAGTGAGCAAAGTAAAATTGAAGAGGTAGAAACCGATCCTGATAATGAAGACATGATTAAAAAGCTCACGCAATTACTGGAAGATCTCCAGGCAGATGATGAACAAAAGTTTATGGAGCTTAATGAAAAAATAAAAGATTTTGAAAAATTAGTAGGAGACAAAATGCCGGCAACTGCGGAATCTATTAATAAAAATATAAACTCCAACATCATTTCAAGGGCAACAATATACGGTTCTGTTACACAGGGAAACACCTACAATACCGGCAAAAAAGATACCTGACGCATTCAATTAGATTTTTATGTTCGACAACCTGCAAAACGAGTCAGATGGGAAAAATATTTTACAAAATACATTTGTAGCCGGAAGCGTAACCCAGGGAGACCAATTTTCATTTCAACGATTTGATGGTACGTTACATATTGATACCCTCCAATTCAATAATGCAGAGGGTACCGAAAATATTAAAGTCAGCCTTGCAGCCATCAGCACAAAACTCGCTGATAAATATGAACAGCAAATTCTATTATTGCAAAGCCAGATTGCAGACAAGGAACTTTTGATAGGATCACTTACGGAAAATAAGAACCAGGCTAAACAATTGTACCAGGTAGAAATTGATACACTAAAAGACGAATTAAGTCAAAAGGTTACGCAGGCACAGGAAGGGAAAAGTCAATTCAATAATTTTTTGTCACTTCTTCAAAATGTAGATCTAAATAACGCCTCGGAAAATTATAAAAGCGCTTTGGATTTATTTATCGCAGGAAAATTTGAAGATGCCATTGACCTGTTAGACGATGTGAAAGCCGAAGAAGATTTAAAAAAAGTAAGAGAATTAGAAGAAGAAAGTAACCAGGTTGAAAAAAAACTAAAAGAAGCTAAAGAAGAGGCTGCGGAGTCGAAGCGAAAAATAGCTTACGAGAAAAGTCTCAAAGCAAATTTTTTTGGAATTAAGCTGGACTATGAAAAAGCAGAGTACTACCATAAAGAGGCCATAAAAATCTTATCAGATCAGCTTACCAATAATTTATATGGTGTCTTCTTACTTTCCCAGGGACGGCTTAAGGAGTCCATTATTTATTTCGAAAAAGCGATTGAGCTTTCTGAATCCGGTATATCAAAAGCAAAAAATATTGCCCTTTTTGCACTGACACTTATTGACATGAACCGCCTGAAAGATGCAGAGGAAAATATCAATAAGGCGAAAGAGATTGTCACCACCCTGCATAAAGATAATAATGAGCCTGACACGGATACCGACGTGTTTATCTACGTCGGTTTATCAGTCATTTCTTCTCAAAAAGCCGACATCAGCAAGGCAATTGCTTATGCAGAAACTGCCTTGAAACTCGCTGAAAACTTGCCGGATGATTTTGAAAATAAAGAAACAATTAAATCTATTTGCCTTGGAAATCTTGGTGTTTTTTATGCCGCTAATAATCAAATGGAGGATGCGATAGATCGTACAAAAATGTATTTGGAGATAAGTGAAGACAAATTTTCGCGGGAGTCCAAATCGCCTCAAAATGTGGCGGCAATTGCTACCTCCTATAATAATCTTGGCAAATATTATTTGCTTCAAAAAAACTTGCCTGGCGCTGAAGATAATTATAAAAAAGGATTATCGATATGCATGGACTTCGTAGAGAAATATCCATCGATTCTTTCAAAATTGGTCGCGCTGCTTTCCACTAATTTAGGCCAGTTGTATGTGGACTCATACGCGGACAGGCTGCCGGATGCGATATCTTTTTTTGATAAGGCCATTGAATATCGCGATAAGAGTACCGGGGACGATAACGAATCCATGAAATTCAATTCATCCGTGGCGATATTATATTTAGCCAGGATTTATTTCTTTAAAAATGATTTGATCCAGGCCCGGAAGTATTTTTCAGCCTGTATTTACCTTATTAATAATTTGCCTGAAGACAGCAATTTAAGTTATTTAGTATTTAAACGAAATGTTTTTTACTACTACGGAAACTTTTTATTTACAAATGATCAGCCGGAACCGGCTGCAACCTATTGGCAAAAGAGTATTGAAGTATTTGAGAAACTGTTTGATGAACAACCCGAAGCTATTGCTATAGTGTTAGTAGAATCTGTTTTGAACGTTGGTAATAGCTATACTGATTTGGTTAAAGACCCTGCCAAAGCAATTGAATTATACAAGAGAGCTTTTGCCATTGATTGCAGCTACCGAAAGGTTTTCCCCGAGCCGGATGTCACAATTGTTATTAAGGCCTACGCGCAGTTATTTGAATTCTACGATAATGCTTCCGAATATGAAGAACTTGAGAAAGTAGTTAACCGTATAGAGGAAATATTAGATGCCTACCCCGATCTTAAGCAAAACTATTTGACGGCGCTTGCGATTTCAAAAAGAACCATCGGGCATAACTACCAGGTTAGTGAACAACATGATTATAACAAGGCACTTCAATATTATTTAAAAGCCTATGAACTGGATCCGCATGATTATTTGAATTTGCTGTTGATAGGCGATTGTTACAGGCTTTTTACACCTCCCGATTATGAGAATGCCTTTAAATATTATTCAATAGCTTTTGACACCAATGATCATGATGTAAATCTTTTAGGGGCCCTTACGATGTGCCTGGTAAATCTTCCCGGTGTAGCATTTGAAATATGTGAAAAAATTTGTTTAAAGCATATTGAAGTGGAACCTAAAAATATTTTGCCTTATGTAGTGATGGGTGATCGTTTCGTGTCAGGTGATACTCCTGATTTTGCCAATGCATTCAGCTATTATTATAAAGCTTTCGAAATTGACAATAATAATATGGCGGTGTTAAAAGTATTGTTAGAATGTATAGAAAAACTTCCTGATGCAGCAATTGAAAAAAGTGAAAAAGTTTATGGTAAGTATATTGAGCTTGATCCTGAAAATATCTGGCCTCATTTAATTATGGGAGACTGGTTTTTAAATAACAAGCCTGCTAATTACACCAACGCATTCAGGTATTATTACCGGGCTTACGAAATTGATGATAACAAAGTTGAACTTTTAGAGGCACTCTTTAATTGCGCGAGAAATCTCGGGGAAACAGATGTAGAAAAGCTCAACAAGCTATATTCCAGGTTCCGGGAACTACAGCCTGGTAGTGTATTAGCCGATATCGTCATGGGCAATTTTTATGAAAATACCATTCAACCTGATTTTGAAAAAGCCCTGGATCATTATGAAAAGGCTTACGCAATTGATCCTATGGACAAGACTGTTTTATACGAGTTGGGCAGATATTATTTGAATATTCCGGAACCCGACTATGTGGAATCCTGCAAATATCTGCAGGAATATGCAAAGCAAGACCCGGATAATGGCCAGGTAAACTTTTGGTTAGGATGGGATAACCTGGTATTGGGCAACTATGAATCATCCAAATCTTATTTCGAAAATTCGTCTCCGGAGAATGCCGCTGAAGTATACCAGAATCTTGGCCATATTGCCGTTATTCAAAAAGATGCCATAAAAACAATGGAGCTTTATAAAAAAAGTATAGGCCTGTTTAATGATAAAGCCAAGTTCTATAACTCCAGTATGCAGGATTTTAAATACCTGCAAAAAGCAGGTGTTGATAAGGATTATTTCATTTCAACGTTAGAGGAAGCATTGAAAGAATGATTAAGGCTGGCGACTGAAAGGATTACATACAGGCTTGGCAATATTTCTACTTCTATTTTTTAAAAATATCTCCACAACCTTCAATGCAAATAAAGTCCCGCGGGCTCAGGGACAATGAGTTTTTCAAAGAATCAATATGGTAAAAATATAAACGCTCAGGTTGTGATATAGCAGTAAATTTTATGGTAACTGAATCTGATATTGTATAATTTGTAAAGTCTTTAAACGCGGCCATATTGCTTGAAAAACTGCTATCGGTATTAAAAACAACCCATTGATTCAGGTAGGCTGTGGATGTGTAGATAAGCGGACCTCCTTCACTGTAAAATGCCTGTGTATATTTCCATTTGCCTGTGATATTTTTTGAAAAAGTTGCCGGGTTTTCTACCGTTGATTTCTTACACGAAACCGCAAGCAGTGCTCCCAGGATTATTATTATCATCAACTGCTTCATAACTGTTTTTAATACTGACATACAGCAACAGGTAATCGTTGCATGAACTTAAATTTATTTGAGTACGAATAAAAATGTATGTAGCGATTAAGTTTTGAACCCAAAAAGTAAGACATTCACCTCCCCGTCATTACAGGGGACTGTTACGGTAGGCCGGCCTGTTATATATAAGCTAATCAAATATTCGATTTTTTGAATCATATAGTTTAGCTTACTGAAGTCAAAAAAAAATATCTTATTTGGAAGCGGGCATTAAAAAGAAATAAACAATACCCCCTTACTCCTTTAATGACCATAACCCGTATTTCAACCCAATGGAAAGCCACTTATTGGCAGGTTTCATCACCTGCCATTTTTGAGTACGGTTTTTAATAATTGTTTGCCCGGCTTTTAAATACCTGTTGGTAACAATGCATTAAATTATATGGCAGGGAAGAAGTTTACAATTGAATACTATTTTCTCTTTATGAACCGCAGGTCGACCCGATTAAAATGTTTGCATATATACCAGCTATATCAATTCATTTGAAATTTGTATTACATATACTTGCAACGCAATTATATATGTCGCTTGTGCAGCCATAGGCATATGATATTTTAAAGACTGCTTTTTCAATGTTTTTTTTATATGCCGGCAATTATAAACCGGTATATATTAGCTAATCAAATATTCGATAAAGTTGTTACCATGGCTTAGCTTAGAAAAATGAACCTTAAAGCAATCCCATTTGGAAGCAGGCATTTCGCAGAAAAAAAACAGCGTCTACTTACTTCATTGATGGTTGTGGCACTATTGAAAGCATGTGAAAAGCAAAGTACAAAAATTCCGGCCGGCACAAGTAGTGCGAAGGTATCACTAACTACTTTAATAGCAAAGGATCTTATCAAGGTAAACGAAGTAACCATGCGTGGAAAAAAAGAATTCCAATGGCAGGTCACCAATAAAGCCGTGCCCATATTAAATAAAATGGGATTTCATATCTCTTACTAAAATTTAACCTGCTTACGCCCAACCAGGCAGGTGTCCTCACCTGTCTTTTTAATTGTAGGGTTTTTGCATCAGCAGGTTTTTATGCCGGGAAAATCAATTTGAAGGAATTTATATAACTGCGCTTATCCCTAACTGTTTTATACGGTACGAAAAGAATCCCGAAATTTTACAAACGCTACTGGATCCCCGCCTACGCATCGCAGCCACGCAGTTATATCTCTATAAATTTATTGAAGCAAAACGGTATTTTATGAATCCGCACATTATCATTTTTAAAAACTTCTGGTTAAACAAAAAATACCAAATCTGACAAACACAAAATCACCTATTTTAATCCAGGTTTACCCGCATTAAAGAAAATAGATTTATACATGTACTCAGTAATCAACATACAAATTTCAAATCAATCCTATATTCTATAGAATTAATGGAACTTAGCATTAATGCCACTATGCGTTTTTACACAAAAAAACTGTAGACTTGCAAAGGATTGTCTTTTCAATTAAAAAAACAATAGTATGAATAAGAGTATGACTTTGGTTATATTAATAGCATTGTTAGCATACCAACAAAATGCTGCTGCCCAAAATAATAAACCGTTGTATACCGCGCCGTTTGGTGTACAGGCGTATACCTTCCGAAAAAGTTTCCCCGGAGACGTAGCCAAAACACTGGATACTATACAAGCGATGGGCTTTACAGAAATGGAAAGTGGCAGCCGCGGCATGGCGCCCGAAGCGTTTAAAAAGTTGTGCGATGAAAGAGGCATTAGCATCCCTTCTTCAGAAGCGGGTTATGACCGGTTCATACAAGCGCCTGATTCAGTAGCACACACGGCTAAAATGTTAGGCGCCAAATATGTAATGTGTGCATGGATACCTCATAAAGATGGTATATTTACTTTGGAGAATGCAGAAAGTGCCGCAGCCGTTTTTAATAAGGCTGGAGAAGTATTAAAAGACAGCGGCCTTATCTTTTGCTACCATGCACACGGTTATGAGTTTCAGCCTTACAAAGATGGCACATTACTGGATTATTTAATTAAAAATACCAATCCTCAATATGTATCATTTGAAATGGATATCTTCTGGATACAGTTTGGTGGTGGCAATCCTGTGGCTTTACTTAAAAAATATGGAAGCCGGTGGAAGCTGATGCATTTAAAAGATATGCGGAAGGGAACTATTAAGGATCTAACAGGTGGTACGTCTGTAGATAATGATGTATCACTGGGTACCGGTGAAATTGATATTCCTGGTATATTGAAAGAAGCCAAAAAAGCCGGCATCAAACATTATTTTATTGAAGATGAAAGCAATTATGTAAATGAGCACGTGCCACAAAGTATCGCTTACCTTAAAAGTTTGAAAGAATAAAATGTTATAGATGACCAGGTAAAAGACGAAAACAAAAAATCCGAATATTATTTTATGCCTTTTAGTAATTTTGACAGGTGGCCGTTAATAAAATATTTTTTATAACTTTCGCATAATGATTGCACTCCTCAATATATTTTCAATTCTGTATGATGAGCTTATCGGCTTCTTCGGCATCGGCGCATTGATTGAAATGTATAAGTCAGGCGATTACAGTTCATTGCATACTTTACACGGGATACAGGGTGCCATTGGCCCGGTAATTCCCTTATTGCTGATCATTGAAATTATCAGGGCTGCGTTTTATAAAAGATTCCGGGTAATTCATTACAAAGTTCAATTTTTAACCTATGTGTTCAATAGTTTTATCGGGCGTTTTATTTCGATTGCTGCAGTTGTATTTTGTATTGGCCTTTTTGAAAAGTATGCCATCATCAAAACAACATTTACCTGGTATTGGCTCATTTATGGCTATGTCGCATGGGAACTGTCACACTTCGTATACCATTACCTGGCCCACAAGGTAAGGCTGCTGTGGTGTTTACATTCTACTCACCATGCTCCGCAAACAATGAATCTTTCTGTTACATACGCACATTTTTTTTTGGAAGCCCCTTATGCAGATGTTATCAGGACTTCCATCTGTATATTATTGGGTGTAAACCCCGCATTGCTATTTTTCATCATGTTTATTGATGGCACCTGGGGCGCATTTATTCATGTAGGAGAAAACATTATAAAAAATGGCCGGCTTGGGTTTTTGAATAGAATCATTTTAACCCCTTCGCATCACCGCGTTCACCATGCACGCAATCCCTTTTATATGGACACGAATTTTTGCAACCTGTTGAATATATGGGATAAAGTTTTTGGAACGTATGTGGACGAAAAAAAAGAGATTCCTGTTGAATATGGCATTACCAGGAAGATGAACCCTAATAATTTTCCCGACGTCTATTTTGGCGAGATTGCTGCTTTGTTCCGGGATGTAAGAAAAGCCCCGGGATTAAAAAATAAATTTTTATACATGATAAAGCCACCCGGATGGAGCCATACCGGTGATCACAAAACGGCCAGAATGGTGAGGCAAGAATTTATGGAAAAAGAATTGAAGCAACCTGGTGCGGTTATTACTAACGTCTACCAGGAGCAACCTGGAATGGCGCCCCTCGGGGATTAGGTTCTTTTTTGCTTAATGCCCCCTGCATATTTACCTTGTTATTTTTGCAGTTAATAACGTCAGGACCTTTGATGATTCGATAAAAATAAATGGCTGGGCATATCTTCCTGTTAACTGAAATTTGCAGCGAAATAAGATTTTGATTTTATAAAACGCGTAAGGAGGTAGATAAGAAAACCTAACGGACCCAGCATACACGTAAACACGAAAGCGGGTATCAACATCAAATGTCCAATACCATGTTTTATGGAATTATTTTTCATCCATACCGCAGCGAGGAGATCGAACGCGAGAAAATGAACCCAAGCAGCAGTTAATACAAACTTGTTCTGAAACAATTCACCTATACCATCCAACGTGCTGAATTTTTTCAGAATTTCCGGATCGAAGTTGGCAAAGTTCAGCCACGAATAAGTGAGGGCAAGAAGCGCTATGATAACGCCAATAAGAAACTTGTCATATCCCATCCAGAACGGGCTAACAAATAAAATAATAATCCAGCCAACGGCCGCGATAAGGCAAGTAATATTAAAAACGGTATCTGCTGTCATCATAATTAAATAGTTGTCAGGTAATTAATGGTGGTAATGGAGGGAAAAAAGAAATAGGCGCCTCCCTTTGTAAAAACAAATTTCTTTAGGCCGGTAATATATTTATTTACCGGCGAACCTGGAATGGTAAAATTCTGTTCTCTGCCGGGCGCAGGATGTTCCCTCACGCCGCAAATGGGGTCGGGGTCGTTATATAGCTGTTTAAATTTTGGATAGTTGGCCCACGTGTATTGAATGAATTCGAACTGCCTGGATATATCCGCGTTAAAACAGGTGAATACCAAACCAACCTCCCCATCAGGCGAATGATTCATTGCCGAGCCTACATAAGGATCGCCATACAATCTCGCCCTGCGCATGATGCGGTGACGGCGCGTCAGCCGTAAAGATTCTTTTACCCCATTGTCCTCAAAATTATCCCGCGGATTGGTTCGGCGTAAATGAGAACCAAAGGGACATTTCAATCCATCTTTATCTTCCTCCATGTATAAAAAGTCATCATCGTCACTAATACCCCCGGGATCTTTGTCCGGATATTTTACAACCGGCGCACCACTTGGCCAGCGTCCCATCATTTGAGCAGCAAGTTTAGTACTGGCTTCAGCATTCACTGTGCCATCCGCATTTTTTGTTTGGTCATTGAGAAAGGTCCAGTAACCATCTACGTCCTGTTGCAGTTGGCGCATCACCATGTACGAGCCGTTTCTTCCCAAATCTCTTTTTCCTGTGCCGGAGGCGTCAAAGGGGAGAAGGGTTGTATCTCCTTGTACAGTGGCAAGAACCGGCGTATCCGGGTACACATTGTATTCATTTTTATATCCCATTAAAAACTCCCCGGCACTTATGTGGTGCTCATCAGCCCCTTTTCTCCCACTGCCTTCAATGGTAGGTTGAGAAATACCATCACGAAAACCAAAATGTTCTTTGTTATACGGTAGTGTTTGACCATCCAAACAAAAAACTTCCCGTAACCCCATTACGATGTATTGCTGCTTTAGCTGGTCCGCATAATTAAAGGCAATTTCCTTATTAGCCCCAAATACCATCAGCAGGATGTGGATTTCATCATTCTTAGGGCCACCCCAACGCCAGTTAGCAGGAGCGCTGCTATCAAAATCGCCAAGCAATCTTTGCCGGTGTTCCGTGGCCATTCCTTCGCGAAACTCACGGGTAAAATTGTCGAGATTTTCCTTCATCATCCCTAGTGCTTGCAGGCCCGGCGATGTAAAAGCAAAATTTAAACAATGCGTTGTAGGGTGATGATTTACATTCGTGACATCCGGCACATTATTTTTAATGAATTTTTTGGCCAGCGCCGGGTCTGTTATGTTGAGCATTACATACCTGGAGAACATCATGTATTTGTATCCGCGCACTACATAACCTTGTATATCGTCTAATTCTAATTCCATATTATTTGGTTTAAAATCTTTTTAAAAATTGTTGCGCCTGTTTTTCATCCAGGTCCCTGAACAATTCGTTCCTGATGTATGAATTATTAATAACATTTTTGATGGAAAGATCTGGGTAGGCACAATACCATACTGCTGTTGGCACCTGGAAATAACGGCTCCATGCTAAAAAATGTTCTTCATCGTAAGCTCCCGCGGCAAAAAGAAATTTTGTCCTCGGAAACTTTTGTGTGTTGCTCCAGATGCCTGTTAATCCCCACCCGGATTTATCAATAAAATCGCCAAGATACTGTTGCCAGCTTCCATCAAAATTGCTGAAGAAGAGCATTCGTTGTTGGTTGTCTATCATAACCCACCTTGCAAAGTGAATCGTGGGAATACCCATTAATTTTCCATTCACAAATAAATTATTGATGAGCGCTTTTGCAAACAGCATTAATCCCTGTAAGGTGATCAACCTCATTTTACCAGGTTTCATTACCAACACTTGTGTAAACTGGTTTTGATTTTCAAGATCTTCATATTCTTCCAGTTTTTTTACATGCGCTTCATCCACCTGGCTTGGTGTAAGCCCTAGTGGTGTATCTTTTGGTTCTATAAAAAAATGAATAATGAGTACCCAAATAATAATGAATGGTAAAAGTACCAGTAAAATAAGCCCCAGGAAAACCATCCCCAGCCATTTGATCCCGGGTGTTTTAGTAGGTTGTTTCGCCCATTCAAACCCGGGCATCGCCAATACGTTTTCTTTTACCGCATTGTGTATTTCATTTGCCGATTTATTGTTCCAGTTACCAACCCTGATAAAATTCCAGATATGATTTCTTAATGCATATTCCTGCCTTATTTGGGGTAATGTTCTTCCCGGTGCACCTGCAAAAAAAGCAGCCGGCTTTACCCGCCATTGCGATAGGTATTTTTTCCTGCTCTCCGGCGTTCTTTCATTGGGTAAAGGATATCCTTCGCAATAAGAATACATGTCGTCAATAAACCGGGCGCATTTGGTTGAAAGGTCTGTTAAGTGTTCATTTTCATCCCCATCAAAGTCGGAAGAAAAAACCAATCTTACGCCAATGCCAGGCTGGGGCTTCCCATCCGCGTCTTTAGGCTCCAGTAATATCCATCTTGCGTAGTGAATCGTATTCAAATCTTCGAACTGCTGGGGTATGCCATGTTGCACATCAACCCGTATCTTCATTAATACCGCATCGAGGATATCATGCTCCCCGATCTTTACCGGTGTTACAAGTGTTAAAGGATTTTGGGGGATCATTTATTTTGTTTATTGTTTTATTGTCGAATTGCTGAATACCCGATTTATTGATTTGCCCGTTATATGACGGTTATATAATCCCTTTAACCTGTCAGTCAAAAGCGGCTACAAAGTTATTAGGGAAGGGCCCTGCATTTAGTCCTGTCCCCTGCCCTGCTCTTCCCTTTTCCCTTCTCACATTTTTTAACCTTAGCACCGCCGCTGTAAACTCGGAAATGGTTACTGCATTGATATACTTACCATAACATTCATGCAGCCCAAAACCATAATTCATATACACCGCGTCACGTTCCGGGTTAAATGTTTTCGGATCCGGAAAAGCAGCAGGATCAAACATAGCCGCCGCAGTAAGGGCAAAAACTTTTGTTTTAGCAGGAATGGTATACACCTTGTTGCCCTTACCTTTTATGGTTTGTTTTGTTTCACTGTAACGGATAACCCCGGGTTGGGCCGGATTAAAACGCAATGCCTCGGAAACATAGCCATACATTTTTTTCATGTCCCCGTTTTGTGCGGTCTCAATGGCGCCTTTCAATACACCGGGACGATTGAACAATTCGTCCAATACCAATATTGTCGCCTTGTTGGTTGTTTCTAATATTCCTGTAAGAAGCCCGCCAACGTTGCGTTGAATTGCGTCATCATCAAACCATTGATTGCCCGGCTCCTGTTGCATCAATATCAGGCGGTTTAATATATTATCATCTAAAGTTTGCCCATCTTTCAAAGCCTGCTTCCTGTCTTCAATAAGTTCGAGTATCCATTCTTTACGGGCGAGAGAGGCTTCTACTGCCTTTTGATGTTTCGCTTCGTTGTTGGTAAAATTCAGGAAGAGGTCATAAAAAAGTGCACGCAACCAGGCTCTCATTTTTGCTTCGGATGGAGCGGGTACGCCAAAATAAAAATCAATGAGCCGTACTAGGACCGGGAAGCATAAATCATTGGCAACATCTATTCTTCCAAATAGCTGTGCCTCCTGTGTAATGTCAATGGCTGCTGTTTTTACGAAATTTCTTACCAGGTCAAGATCATCTTTTTTAGTAGCCTTTCTTACAAAATTTCTTTCCCTGTCAAATTGCGGATTCATTCTATCCATACCTAAAAAAAACGCGCCTTTTTGGTTGGACATTTTTTTTGCATTAATCTCTTCAACGGTGAAATCTTCATCACGGGTTAACAGTTCTACCAACAAATCGTTTTTATTAACTGTCATCAGTCTTACGAACGGAATTTTCAAAACAGGAAACCGC
>JBDTOV010000144.1:0-13531 GCA_039933035.1 Ginsengibacter sp.
GCAGATAATTGAATAGCCTGCAAATCCCAGCTGGCTGCTTCCGCCAGGGGAACAGGGAAAGTTGTACGGTATCCATGAATAATGTCCTGGCCAAACAATAAAGGTATTTTTAACCTTGACTCCATGGCTATTGTCTGCAACTCCCTCGTATGCTCTACACCGGTAACATTCAACATGGAGCCAAGCATCCCTTTTCTAATTTGATTTTGTTTGTCACCATCAGGGGTAATAGGCCCGGTGGCAGACCAGTCTCCATTGTATTGATTCATTTGTCCAACCTTTTCATCAAGGGTCATTAGTTTTAAAACTGAATCTACTTTTTGATCAATCGTATTCTTTTGTGCGAAGCATACACAAGAAATACCGTTTGCAAATATTACAAGAAATAAACGGGTGAAACACCAGGTACTTTTCATATAAAATTTTAAAGAAGTTAGAGCCATTACATTATTTTCCGGAAAAAAAACAAAGACAGTATTGCGTTGTATTCTCCCGGGTGACTTTGCGTCAAATCACAAATTTCCTTTCTTCATTTCAGCCAAAGCAAAGTTGGCTGATCTCGCGGTTAACGCCATATATAAAATAGAAGGGCTTTGATTGGCAGTACTGGTCATACAGGCACCATCGGTTACAAAAACATTTTTACAATTGTGAAACTGGTTCCATCCATTGAGCAAAGATGTTTTGGGATCCTTACCCATCCTGCATCCACCCATTTCATGAATATCCCTGCCGGGGGCCCAATGATTGTCATGTTGCGTAATATTTTTAATATCGAAGGCATCCAACATTTCACTGGACTGCGTTAAAAAATCTGCGAGCAGCTTTTCGTCGTTATCATCATAGTCAACATTAGTTACCAATAAAGGAATGCCCCATTCATCTTTTTTATCTTTACTCAATGAAACATAATTCGTTTCCTTTGGAACGGTTTCTCCCTGCATATACATATACATGCCCCACGGGCCCGCTTCCGTTAATGCATCTTTATAGGTTCCACCAATTTGTTCGCTTATACTACCGGCATTTTCATTGGTGCGATAACATGCCGTAAATGCCATATAGCCTCCCACAAAATCCATATCATTTGTATGAATATTCCTGAAGTTGGGTACCATGCATTCAGCGGTCCGCCTGCCATAATAGTATTTATCCAAATAGCCATCCACGTCTCCGCCAACAGATCCACGGTAATTTTGAAAACAAACATACTTACCCAACAATCCATTATCATTCCCAAAGCCATCCGGAAAACGATTAGATGTTGAGTTCAACAAAATAAGATTGGTATTTAGTGCAGACGCATTCATAAAAATTACCCTGGCAAAATAGTCAGTGCTTTCTTTTGTATTGGTATCAATAATTCTTACACCGACTGCTTTTTGTTTTTGTTCATCATAAATAATTGAATGAACTACGGAGAAAGGCCGCATGGTAAGATTCCCTGTTCTTTCTGCCCAGGGTAATGTGGACGAGTTAGCGCTAAAATACCCGCCAAACGGGCATCCACGCATACATAAATCCCGTGACTGGCATTGACCCCTACCCTGCTGGAAGTGAATATCTTTAGGTACTGATAATTGTGCCCAACGGCCTTGTATTATAAACCTGTCTTTATATTTAGATGCTAATTTTTGTTTTATATCTTTTTCAGCACAATTAAATTCATAGGGAGGGAGGTAATCTCCATCAGGCATTGACTCTATTCCATCTTTGTTTCCACAAATTCCGGCGAAATTTTCGGCATGCGAATACCAGGGCGCTATGTCATCGTAGCCTATCGGCCATTCAATTCCATAACCATATTTTGCTGGATTGATAAATTCATATTTACTCCATCGCGGGCATGCTCTTCCCCATGTCAACGATCTACCACCAACCTGGTAGCCACGGATCCACTCAAAAGGTTTTTGCTGCACGTAGGGGTGATCGTTATCTTTTATAAAAAAATGGGCGGTAGATTCATCAAAGCCTGCAGCCTTTGTTATTAAAGGATTTTCTTCCATAAATTTTTCCGGCATTTTTCCGTGGTGCTTAAATTCCCACGGCCTCATGGTGGCAGTAGGGTAGTCTTTGTTGTGCACAACATTTCTTCCTCTCTCAAGCACTAAAGTGCTTAAACCATGCTCGCAAAGCTCCTTGGCAGCCCATCCCCCGCTTATCCCGGATCCAATTACGATTGCATCAAAGGTGTTTTTCTGAAGCCCCCCGGAGTTAATATTTACCTGTAAAGAATCGCCCGGCATCATCAAAAATTTATATCAAACAAAATCATACTTTCAAGGTAACCCTATTTCTTTTTAATGATAAAAATAAAATTACTTTAAAAAAAATTACACAAATTTTAAAATATTAGTTGCATTTTAAGAATAAACATCACTAATTTGTCGATCTCCTAAGAGAATTAAAATTGATATGCCATGCAAATAAAAGTCAGTGACACCTATCGAATCATGTCGAAATTATGCGTGGATGATTTGCTTGATAAAATTAAAGCAATAAAAGAACCATTAATATGCACCGCTTCCGGGGATACACCGAAAGGAATGTATGAAGAACTGGTGAAGCGGGTGCGAAATGAAAAAATCAATATTGCCAACTGGCATTTTATCAGCCTTGACGAATGGTCAGGTATGAATGGAAATGATGAAGGTAGCTGCAGGTATCACCTGAATAATCAATTGTTTCGTCCTCTGCAGGTAGCGGAAGATAAAATTATTTTTTTTGACGGCCGGGCAGAAAATCTCCAGGCACAATGTGATGGCATTGAAGATTACATACACTTAATGGGGGGTATTGACATAGCCATCCTGGGTCTTGGCATGAATGGCCATATAGGCATGAATGAGCCCGGAACACCCCGTGCATCTCATTCGCATATAGCAGATATAGATGAATTGACCCAAAGCGTAGGGCAGAAATATTTTACGACAGAAAAAAAATTAAGCACGGGCCTTACTTTAGGAATAAGTACGCTTCGGGAAGCACACCACATAATGCTGCTGGCCAATGGAAATAAAAAAGCTGAAATAGTGCTCAGGATTTTAGGCGGCGAACAGGGTGAGGAAATACCGGCAACATTGATTACAGACCATAAAAATATTTGTATTTACCTTGATAAAGAAGCAGCCGCTCTTTCGCTGAAAAAAAATGAATGATAAAGGTATTATAGGCATTGATCTTGGCGGAACCAATATCCGCGGGGCATTGGTAATTAACAATGCCTTACAGGAAATCCATTCAAAACGCGTCAATTCGCAGGGCACGGTTGAAGAAGTCGTGGAAGAATTATTTTCTCTTACTGATGAATTAATAAATAGCGGTGTAACCTCAATAGGTATAGGCGTTCCGGGTCTTGTAAACGTTGAAGAGGGGCTTGTGTACGATGTGGTATACATTCCTTCATGGAAAGAAGTTCCTTTACAAAAACGCATGGAAGACCGCTATCACATCCCGGTATATATTAATAATGATGCCAATTGTTTTGCATTGGGAGAATATTATTTTGGAAAAGGAAAGGGTAGTAATTCCCTGATTGGCCTCACGCTTGGAACGGGCCTTGGTGCCGGCATCATTATCAATAAAAAATTATACGAAGGAAAAAATGGCGGTGCCGGAGAATTTGGAATGCCGGATTATTTAGAACATAGTTATGAATACTATGCAAGCGGGCAGTTCTTTCAGAATGTATATAATATTAGCGGAGAAATTGTTTTTGAAAATGCAAAGAGTGGAGATCCAGGTGCATTAAAAATGTATGAAGTGTTGGGAACTCATATTGGCAATGCCATTAAGATGATGCTCTATGCTTTAGATGTCGAACTGATTATTTTGGGAGGATCGGTACGGTATGCTTTTCCTTATTTTTCAAAAAACATGTGGCAACAATTAAAGACATTTGGCTTTCAAAAAGCAGTACAAAATTTAAGAATAGAGGTATCTGAATTAGAAAACGCCGGTATATTGGGAGCTGCCGCATTGCAATATGATTTTGAAAATAACAGGTAATCTATGAGCGTGAAACCGGGAAATTCATTTCATTAAGGAATTTCTCCCTGTTTTATATTACCCATTGGCATACACGAAATCATGAAAGCGATACCACTAAATGCTAACGCTTCAAACACACTGGTTACTTCATTGCCTTTGTCCACATATGGATCCACTACCGCTCTTGGTATATGCAATATAACGAACCAAATAAAGAGCATGATCCCCAGCAGTAACCCAACCAATTTTAATTGGATTTTGAAAATAATACATATTCCGGCTCCGATAAGGGCTACCCCGGCAAAATAAGTCCAGAAAACATGCCATGGCATCCAGCCGGGAACCAGTGTTGCCACAAATTCAGTATACAGAAAATGATCCATCCCGAAGACAATCATCGTGACAGAAAAGAAAATGCTTCCGATAGCAATAAACGCATCCATCAAATTATCAACAGGAGATTTATCTGCAAGCAATTTTTCTTCAGGGTAAGACCCCGCTATCACAAAAGCTCCTCCTGAAAAAGCCAATTCCTTTAGGGGATCGGTCCATAGTCCCAAATGAAAAGAATAGGGGCTGAAAAACAATTGATAGGTAAGGTGAAAAGCCACGAAAAAAAATAAAAAGGCAACGCCTAAAACAAGCGCTGTCTTTCTTGCTTTCTTACTGAAAATAATAACAGCACCGGCTATAATTAACGCGGTACCTGCAAGGTAGGCCCATGCGGTAAGCCATGGAATCCATGACGGCCACTCGGGCAAAATCACCGGCCTGAAATCTGCATAAATAAATTGCTGAAGTCCAATACCGGCCAGCCCTATGCCGTAGAAAGCTCGGCCGGTTTTGATGAGGTTTTGCATATGACCAGCTTTAGAATTTTTGAATAAATTTTTAAGATCGTTGCGAAGCAGAAAATTCCACTCCAAAGTAATTGTTTTATTTAGTGAAAGCAACCCCGTTGGAAATAAATTATTGATGTGCGGTAGCCCATTGAGAATTTTTTTTAGTTTTTCCTATACTGGGAGACACCAATTTAAAACACATCCAGGGAATCAAAAGCAAAAAAATTGAAAATACATATAGCAGAAAATAGCTTTCCGTTAAATAAAATGAAAGGGTCGTAACAGTCGAATCAGGTTCAAAATCCCCATCTGCGAAACGATTCGTCTTTTGATAATTACGGGGTCAGGTTCCCAGGGACATTTTTTTAAAAAACCAATGTAGCAATCGAATGCGGCAAGCTGGTTACTGCCGCAGCATCTCCTTTTATCCAAAGATTGTAGTCAATTTTTTGATCTGTCTGGTTCATTACTATTACTGCAATTTTTCCATCTTTGTTTATAAAAGCGGTTGTCTGCAACGGGCTACGACTTGGAGCAGCACTGATTCTCTTTGCACCAGGACGAACAAATTTCGAAAATTGGCCAATATAATAAAATGCATTTGTATAGATCAATTCTCCTGTTTTATTATTGGCATGTACGGGAGCAAAACAGAAGTTTCCTACATGGTTAGGGCCCCCTTCTTCATCAAGCAATATGTTCCAGTCTGTCCAACCTACGGCGCCGTCATTAAAATCATGTATCATGCAGCGGCCGTAGCGCTCCCCCAGTTTCCAATCAGCAAGTTGATCTGATTTGAAGGGACCATTGCATCCTTCTGTAAACAACAGGTTTTTGCCAGGGAAACTTTCATGAACTCTTTCAACATTGTCAAATACCTGGTCTCCCCCACTCCAATCTTCATACCAATGAAAACCGATGCCCCATGCATATTTTGCGGCTGCCGGATCCTCCAGTATGGTACTTGCACGCTGATAAATCAAATCCCGGTTATGATCCCAAACAATTATCTTTTTGTCGCCGAGGCCATCTTTTTGAAGGGTGGGGCCTAAATAATTTTTTAAGAAATCTCTTTCTTCTTCTGCAGTGTAAATACATGATTCCCATGTTTGCTTTGCCATAGGCTCATTTTGTATAGTAAGCCCCCAAACAGGTATCCCCTCCTTTTCATAAGCCTTAATAAATTTACCATAAAAATGCGCCCAGCTTTGATCGTACGCGGGCAATAATTTACCGCCATGTAACATATTGTTATTATCTTTCATAAAGGCAGGCGGGCTCCACGGACTTACAAACATAGTGAGCCTTCCTCCCGCCGCTGCAATGGCATCTTTAATAAATGGAATCCGGTATTTTTTGTCATGATCGATACTAAATGTTTTTAAATCTTTATCACCTTCTTGTACATAACTATAACTGTCGCTGCTGAAATCACAGCTCTGTATATTGGTCCTGGCAAGTGTATAACCGATTCCATCTTTCACGTTGTAATAAGCTTTTAGTAATTCCTGTTGTTTTTCTTTTGGCAGTTTAAAAAATGTTTCGGCCGACGCATCTGTAAGCGCGCCTCCTATTCCGTATATGGTCTGAAATGTTTTCACCGGGTCAACAAACACACACACCTGTGTTTCGAACGGTTGTCCCATGTGTTTAAACGTAACGGTATCAGTTACCGAGAGCCTGTATGCGGTGCTCTCTGCCGTTGTGTAGACGATTACTTTTTCCCCGGCCGGATCAGATGCTTTTGCTTTTATAGCAATTGTATTATTTTGCGCATGTACAAAAGATATTGACGAAAGAGCAAAAAATAAAAAAAAACTTTTCATGTATCGTTCATTAAAATTTGAAAAAGTTATTTCCATATATAAGTGCCTACGGCACCTGCTGATAAAGTTGTTGTAGTCCATTTATTATTAAAGCGAATATTAAAACTTGCATCTGCACCACCATTCTCAACAATTAATACTTTGTTCCCCGAGGGAGTTTTAAAAGCAACATTTTGCAGGCTTCCTGTTATATTACTCGCAATACGCACAGAGCCTGCAGGAACAAATTTAGAAGCATGGGCAACTATATAATAGGCCACATTCCGCGTTATGGTTCCCCCCAATGTAATGGCCCCTTTACATTGGTCACAGCCGCCGGGTGTGTGCGGATTGAACGTTGGGTCGTTTGCTAAATTCCATTCTAATGCAACACGGCTCCAGTTGCGCATGGAACCAATAATCACATTTTTTACATGCCAGTTTAAATCACCCCCAAAATTACCGGTTGAGGAAGTATATTGTTCTGTAAAATAGACTGCCTTGTCAGGAAATGCATTGTGCACCTGGGTTAATGCACTAATGTCGCCGGCATACAAATGAAATGCCGAACCATTCACGAACGCATTGGCCGCAGGATCGCTTAATACGGCAATTGGGTAATCAGGGCGATCGCAATTATGATCGTACGTTATAATTTTTGTTGTGAGGCCTGCAGACTGAAATGAAGGCCCAAGATTATTTTTAATAAAATTGGCTTGCTCTTGCGCCGTCATGGATAGGCTTGGGTTATTTGCGGGGTTTAAAGGCTCATTTTGCGGGGTAACTGCGTCTATCGTTATTCCGTTAGACTTCATTCGCTGAATATATTTTACAAAATATTTCGCATAAACATCATAGTATTGAGCCTGTAAGCTCCCGCCAATTGTACTGTTATTATCTTTCATCCACACAGGGGCGCTCCATGGTGTCGCTATAATTTTAATGGAAGGATTCATTGCCAAAATCTGTTGCAGAACCGGAATTAAAGCTGTTGTGTCCTTACTGAGGCTGAAGCTGTCAAGATTCATATCAGTGTGCCCCAAAGCAAGATCATCGTAACTGAAAACAGAGGCATCCAGGTCAGATGCGCCAATGCTTACACGAAGGTAACTTATCCCGATAGAACCGGAACCGTTGCCAAAAAGCTCATTTATTAAACTGGTTTTATCGTTAGCATTCATTAGATTAATAAGATAAGCGCTTCCTCCTGTCAGCGTAAAACCAAATCCGTCAATGGTTTGATAGGTCTGCGTGGTATCTACATCAATATTGGCATATGAATTGGCCTCCGTTCCAAAAGACAGCACTGTTGATTGTTTTTTTAATAAAACAGACTGATCACTTTTGGTGAGCCAAAAATCAACATCATTGGTACCAACCGGGGGGGGCGGTGGCGGAGTGATCGTACCGCCGCCTGAAGAAGAAGATTTTGCGCAGGAAGAAAGTATAATTTTAAGTGATATGATGATTGCAGTTGCTAAAATTTTATTTTTCATAGGGATTTAAGATGAGCTGTTACATTTATGGTGTCCTTTTCCCTCCTTATAATTTGTCTGGCTTCATCCAGATTGTGATTTACCCATTAATATGCTTTCCCTTTCCTTCTTCCAAAATCGCGATTTTGTCTTCCCTCAACTTAAATCGTTTTCTGCTACCGATTTCTTCTTCTACAATTATATAAAGTCCCTTTATTTTTTTATCATCGGCATAAGCTACATATGTAATTAATTTTTTATCGGATTGCAGTCGTTGTCATAATGTGTTCTTATTTTACAAATTTACTTTTTATTTCTTCATATAAAGGGGTGATGTTTAAAAGCCTACAAAAAGTCAGAAAAAAAGTAAATTTGTACAAAACAAGATCGTATGGGAATTCCTTCTTTAGATATTGAATTTACCAAATATTGGATACAATTAACACCTGTACAGAAGCAATCACTTTTAAGTGTAATAAAATCTTTTATTGAAAAAGACGGGAGGATCAGTGTAGAACAATATAACAAAGAACTAAATGAGGCGGAAGCAGAATATGAAGCCGGAAATTATATTTCCCAGGAGGAAATGCTAAAACTTGTCGGGGAATGGTAAACTTACCACACCCGGTTGTCTGGACGAAACGTTCACAGCGGCATTTACGCAAAGCTTATGATTATATCAGCGAAGCCTCAGAACAAAATGCAAAGGAAGTAGCGAGATATTGTTTTATCTTTAAACAAAGCGGTTACTAATCCTGAGATTTACCCACCCGACAAATACAAGTTAAACAATGATGGAAGTTACCGGGCTTTTGAGATACATCGTTACCGGATTTCCTATCGCTTTACAAATAAGATCATAAGGGTACTGCGGGTTCGCCATACAAGCATGGAGCCCAGAGAATATTAAAGTTTTTAAATATTCTATCGGATTCTATTTTTTAACTCTTTTGTTGATGAAGGACAAATAAAGTAGAAATAATAATCAAAAAAAATAGCAGATAAATTGCCGGATCGCCTGCAACATGTTTTGTATTTGCAGGATGTAGTAAATTGGGCTGAACTGTGGTTAATGGACACTCATACGAAGATGAAGATGGCAATTCTCATACCATTAGAAAATTCACAAGTGCATCCTTTCAAAACAACTTAAAATCAGCTTCTTTCACATCCCTGCTATTTCCACCAATGAATACTTTAAAATCTCCCGGCTCAGCAACATATTTCAAATCGCTATTATAAAATTTTAGATCATCCGGAGTTATTTTAAAAGAAACCGTTTTAGATTCTCCGGGTTTCAAATCTATTTTTTGAAACCCTTTTAACTCTTCCACAGGACGGGTAATACTACCCACTACATCTCTTATATATAATTGAACAATTTCTTTTCCTTCCGCAGTGCCACTATTCGTTACCGTTATAGAAGCGGTAAGTGCCTTACTTCCTTTGAGTAAGGTATCGTTTAGTTTGATGTCACCATAATTAAAAGTGGTATAGCTTAAGCCAAAGCCAAAGGGATATACCGGGTCATTGGACACATCCAGGTAATTGGAACGAAATTTTTGAAACCACTTACCTTCTTCAAGCGGTCTGCCGGTATTTTTATGATTGTAATACAATGGAACCTGTCCTACATTTTGCGGGAACGTGGTGGTAAGTTTTCCGGATGGATTTACTTTGCCAAACAATACATCGCCAATCGCATTACCCGCTTCTGTACCGCCAAACCAAACGTT
This sequence comes from Ginsengibacter sp., assembly GCA_039933035.1. Lineage (GTDB taxonomy): Bacteria > Bacteroidota > Bacteroidia > Chitinophagales > Chitinophagaceae > Ginsengibacter. Next base: position 9,849 of record JBDTOV010000144.1, read on the forward strand.
CAATATCGCGGGAACATGATCCTGCTCCCATGTAAGCGCAAGCGGCCTGCCGGTAAATAAAACCAAGACTAACGGTTTGCCCGTTTTCACCAATGCTTTTAATAAATCTTCCTGTGTATCAGGTATATTAAGGTTACTCCTGCTGGAACTTTCACCGGTCATCTCCGCAGACTCGCCCAATGCCGCCACAATTACATCACTCTTGCTTGCTATTGCCAAAGCTTCATCAATAATTTCCCCGGCCGGGCGGCTGTCCCGCTTAAATGATTTGCCGAACATACCCGCTCTTTCATCAAATAAACTATCACTTGATAAGTTAGCTCCCCGGGCGTATAAAATATTTACTCCGGAACCCATAACATTTTTCAAACCTTCAAGAACCGAGACAGCTTTGGAAAAATCTGCGGCGACACTCCATGTGCCGGGCATATTTTCCTTTGCATCGGCCAGCGGGCCTATCAGTGCAATGGTTCCGGATTTTTTCAGGGGTAAAATATTATTGTTGTTTTTTAACAACACAAAAGTTTGTGCTGCCGTTGCCCTTGCCACCTTGCGATTTGCATCTGTAAATATTTCTGTTGTAGCTCGTGCTTCATTACAATAGCGATATGGATCGTCAAACAAACCTAATTTATATTTGGCCTGAAGTATTTTTCGACAGGCAAAATCAATTTGTTGTAAAGTAACCTTTCCTTCCTGCAGCGATTTTTTTAAAGTGGTCAAAAATCCTTCGCCCACCATATCCATATCGATACCTGCCATTAACGCTTTTGCTGAAACGGTTGGCAGATCACCAATGCCATGCGCCACCATTTCATTAATACCGGTATAGTCCGTTACCACAAAACCATTAAAGCCCCATCGTTTGCGCAATACATCGGTTAATAAAAATTTATTAGCAGTAGCCGGAACTCCATCCACTTCGTTGAATGAAGCCATAACACTGCCCGCGCCGGCATCTACTGCTGCCTGGTAAGGCGGCAGGTACTCATTAAACATCCTTACACGGCTCATGTCAACCGTGTTATAATCCCTTCCTGCTTCTGCTGCTCCATATAAGGCATAGTGTTTTACACAAGCCATGATGGTATTGTCTTTTGAAAGATCATTGCCCTGGTATCCCCTTACCATTGCTTTGGCTATTTGTGAACCGAGATAAGGGTCTTCACCGGATCCTTCTGCAATACGGCCCCAGCGTGGATCGCGTGCTATGTCAACCATCGGGGAAAACGTCCAGCAAATGCCATCGGCACTTGCCTCCTGTGCCGCAATTCTTGCTGATTTTTCTACCAGGTTCATATCCCAACTACAGGATAAACCCAGCGGTATCGGGAAAACGGTCTGGTAACCATGAATAACATCCATCCCAAATATCAAAGGAATCTTTAAACGGCTTTGTTCAACGGCTATCTTTTGAACGTCGCGAATCTTCGCTTCAGATTTAATATTGAACAAACCACCTACTTTCCCTTCTTTAATTTGTTTTGCAATATCAGAATTTCCTGCCTGCCCTGTAGTGATATCTCCGGCTCCCGGTAAATTCAACTGTCCGATCTTTTCTTCAAGGGTCATTTTTTTCATCAATGCATCAATGAAGGTTTTCATCCGGTAGCTACCGGAATTCGCCTCTTTATTTTGCGAAAAGCCGTTCAGCAGCAAACCGAAAGTAAATAGTGTAATGGCAATCGTTTGTTTCATTTTCATTTATTTATATATTTCAAATCTTAGATTCTTACCCAACGTGTCGCCAATCGGATCTCCTGGGAGACTCACCATATCGATCAAAAACCTACTTGTCTATTGTTAAGTACTATTCAACCTTCAAAACCTGTGTTCCAGGCGAAACCCCATTTTCATTTATTGCCTCAATGGAAAAATAATAAGGCTTTTCCCTGTCCATGGTTTTGAGCCAATATTCGTTGGCATCGTACACCATAATGCAATTGTACAATTTATCCGGCGCTGTTCCCAGGTAGATATTATAAGCGAATGCATTATCAACCGGCCGCCATTTTATCCAGGCACTGCGTTTATCCTTTTCCGTACGAAGCACAATAAAATTCTGAACCGTGTCCGGCAGATGGCCGCTGCCCTTACCAAAAACGCGAAGCCCGCTGATTGCGAATTTGCCGGTAGGCATGTGAATATTTTCCATCTTTATATATTTTGCCTGTACCGGGCTCTGCAGTTCTATATAATCATGTGGCACATCTGTTTTATTATTGCTTTTATCAATCAATATTTTCCATTTTTTCCCATCAATGGAATAGTATAATTTATACTGGTGATAGATATTTGTCTGCTTTCCTAAAAATTCCGCGTCCTGGTCTGCATAATTTATTTGGACTGCATTTACGGTGCTTACATTTTCCAGTTCTGTTTGTATCCATTCGCCTTTATTGCCTGATGCGGCACTCCAGTAATCTTTTATACTTTCATCAACAGCATTATTAGCGTGATAACCTCCAAGTGTAGACGAAACTTCAACCGGCGTTTTATAATTGAGCAACATCCAACCGGTGAAAGCGGCCTTCCCTGTCGCTTCCGGAGAAGGGGTTTCTGAAACCTCCCCCTGGCCCGGTAGAAAATGCGGATAATCACCAAAGGCGGTATTACACCACATCACATCATCCTTATCAAAACCGGCAGGCCATATTCCAATTCTTCTTTCGAAATTATTTTTAACTGATATAGATATCGTAGACACATGCCACCAGTTATTTTGGTTATCATAGAAAGTAGAGCCATGCCCGGCGCCCCTGGCAAATCCGCCCGGTTTAAAGGATAATGGATCTGACTGCGGCGTAAACGGCCCTAAAGGATGATCCCCGACAACTACGCCGTCGGCATAGCCGCTAAACTCAGTTCCCGGTGCTCCATATTGCAGGTAGTATTTACCGTTATGTTTTGTCATCCATGAGCCTTCAATAAAAGGATCGAGAAAAGTATTGTCGTAATATTCGCCAAAACGCTGCCACCCATACCGCCAGTCTTCCAAAAAATACATTTCTTTTCTTGTTCCGACAGGCTGCATGTTTGCGCGGTTAAGTTCTATGCCATATAACGGATACCGGTTGCTGCTGCCATTATACATGTATAATTTTCCATCATCATCTGTAAAAAACCCCGGATCCCATCCGCCAATTGCAAAAGAATCCACCAAAGGTTTCCACTGATTTTCTTTAGGATTGGTGCTCATCCAGATGGTAAAATTTGAAGTATAGGTGGAACCAAAAACAATCATAGTATCACCTATGATTCCCACAGCAGGCGCGCATAGTTCATCGTACCCCGCATTCCATGGACGTAAAAACCTTTTCGATATAAAATTCCAATGGAGCATATCACTGCTCCACCAATAACCCCATTGATTGGTTGAAAATAAATAATAATCATTTTTATAATTCACAATTACCGGATCGGCTGTAGCCCTGTGGTGTCCCCATTCACTGAAGTTTGGAATTGGCGTATAGCCGTAATCAATATTAACCGGGTTGCAATATGTTTTTTGTTGTGCGCATAACAAAGAAGTGTTACATAACAGGCCGAAGAATACCAGTATCGTTAAACAAAATTTCGAAACGACAATTTTCGAAGTTAACAACAGGCAATTCATAGTCTAATATTTAATTTTAGCAACTACATACAGGCCAGGAGACCGGGAATTTCTTTGTGTTGAAAAG
>JBDTOV010000145.1:0-13494 GCA_039933035.1 Ginsengibacter sp.
ATGAGTAAATTTTCCGAACACAATTTTAGCAATGAAAAAGCACTGGTAAGAGTTGACTTTAATGTTCCTCTTGATAAAGAATACAATATTACAGACGACACCCGTATGCGGGCCGCAGTGCCAACAATAAAAAAAATTCTCCATGACGGTGGAAGCGTGATCCTGATGTCGCACCTGGGCAGACCTAAAGGAGGCCCTGATGATAGATTTTCTTTACAACACGTTTTGCCCCATTTAAAAGAGTTGCTACCCGGTACGGAAATTTTATTTGCAAATGATTGCATTGGAGAAGAGGCCATCAATAAATCAAGAGACTTGCAACCCGGCGAAGTTTTGCTGCTGGAAAATCTTCGTTTTTATAAAGAAGAGGAAAAAGGCGATGAAGCATTTGCCAAAAAATTAAGCAAATTGGGGGATATATATGTGAATGATGCATTTGGTACGGCACACAGGGCTCATGCTTCTACAGCGATGATTGCTGCATTTTTTCCGGACGATAAAAAAATGTTTGGCTTATTGATGGAAGCCGAAGTTGCCAGTGCCGAAAAAATTCTGCATAGCTCAGAAAGCCCGTTCACAGCCATCCTGGGAGGTGCTAAAGTGTCAGATAAAATTGAAATTATCAAGAACCTGTTGCAAAAAGCCGATAACATAATTATTGGCGGTGGTATGGCGTACACCTTTTTAAAAGCGCAGGGCAAAGAAATCGGGAGCAGTCTTTGTGAAGAAGACAAACTGGATCTTGCGAATGAGATTGTAGCGCAGGCAAAAGAAAAGAATGTGGTGATACACCTGCCTGTTGATAGTGTTGTTGCCGATAGATTTGCGGCAGATGCTGATACTAAAATCGTGGAAAACGATCATATTGATAAAGGCTGGATGGGCCTCGATATTGGTACTAAAGCTATTGCCGAATTCACCAAAGTTATTATGGAAAGTAAAACCATCTTATGGAACGGCCCGATGGGCGTGTTTGAAATGGAAAAATTTAAAGCAGGTACAAAAGCCATTGGGGAAGCCGTTGCGGCCGCGACGCAGCAAGGTGCTTACAGCCTGGTAGGTGGTGGTGACAGTGTTGCCGCTGTTAATGAATTTAACCTGGCTGATAAAGTAAGTTATGTATCCACAGGCGGCGGTGCTTTGCTGGAATATTTTGAAGGAAAAGAATTACCCGGAATAGCTGCTATAAAATCAAAAACCGTAGAATGATTTTGCGCGTTTAAATACTGTGAAAAATTACATCAGCATTTTGTCAGGTATCTATGATTGGTACCTCCTTTGATTAATGATTACTTTTGAAATACTAAAATTTGAAATATGAAATCGAAAACAGGTTTATTTGTTATTCTTGGAATTATAGTCCTTCTTTTATTTTGGGGCTGTGGAGCCTATAATAACTTAATAGGTGTTGACCAGGAAGTAAAAACGAAATGGGGTAATGTTGAAACGAATTACCAAAGGAGAACAGATCTTTATAACAGCGTAATAAAAACAATTGAGGGATCTGCTAATTTTGAAAAAGGAACTTTAACTGAAGTGGTACAGGCACGCGCAAAAGCGACTTCGATAAACGTGGACATTAATGATCCTAAATCTTTGGAGGCATATCAAAATGCCCAGGCAGGATTGCAAAGTTCGTTTAGTAAATTATTAGCCGTCGTAGAAAATTATCCTGATCTGAAAACTACGGCAGCCTTCCAGGGTTTCCAGGCGCAGATTGAAGGAACGGAAAACCGGATAAATGTGGCACGACAGGATTATAATGCTGCAGTGCAGAGTTATAATTTAAGGGTAAAAAGATTCCCGAATAATATTTTTGCAGGTATGTTCGGGTATCATGAAAAAGCATTTTATAAATCGGATCCCGGCAGTGAAAAAGCTCCTGATGTCCAGTTCAATATAAAATAAACAGGCGAAAATTATGTGGCCCTTTTCCAAAAAGAAAGAATTTTTTTCCAAAGAAGAAAATGACCTTATTGTTGAATCCATCCGCGATGCTGAAAAACAAACAAGCGGTGAAGTAAGGATATTTGTAGAAAGTAAGTGTCGCTTTATGGATCCGCTCGACAGGGCAAGGGAAATTTTTGCCGAGCTTAAAATGGAAAATACAAAAGATCGCAATGGCGTACTATTTTATGTTGCGCTACAAGACAGGCAATTGGCCATATTCGCTGATAGTGGCATTCATAAAGCTGTAGGGGAGCAATACTGGAAGGACATTGTGTCGCACATTCTTTTGTTTTTTAATAAGGAAAACTATGCATTGGGCATTAAAGAATGTATTACGAAAATAGGAGAAGCACTACAGTCGAATTTTCCCTACGATGCCGAAACGGATAAGAACGAACTTCCTGACGAAATAATTTTTGGAAAATAAATACATGAAGAAATTCCTTTTAATAGCCCTGTTATTGGTGAGCCAGGTTGCTTTGGCTCAGAAGATTTTTGACAAGCCAAATCCGCCAAAGGCGGTAAATGATTTTGGCAATATGCTGGAGCCATTTCAACGGGATGCATTAGAGCAAAAAATTGATGCATACAATGACAGTACTTCTTCGGCAATAGTTATTGTAACAGTTCCCAACCTGGATGGATACGATATTGCCGAGGTCTCGCTTAAATATTTAAGGGACTGGGGTGTAGGTACAAAAGCCAAGAACAACGGTGTGGTGATCCTGGTTTCCAAAGATGACCATAAAGCCCGGATTGAAACGGGTTATGGAATGGAAGGTGTATTACCGGATATAACGTGTAAAGAAATCATTGATGACAGGATGATTCCTAATTTTAAAGCGAACGACTATTACCGGGGTTTTGATAATGCTGTAGATGCCATTATGCAGGCTGCCGCCGGAGAATATAAGGCGGACCCTGCCAAACAAAAAGGCGGTGGACCATCCATTAAAACTATTATAATTCTTGTAGTCCTGTTCTTTATTTTGATATCGTTTCTCCGCGGCGGAGGTGGAGGCGGGGGATCCTATATGAGCAGGCGCGGATCAAGGGGACTTGGCGGGCTGCCCTGGTTTCTTGCCGGTAGTTTATTGGGAGGAGCCGGTCGTGGCGGAGGTGGATTTGGCGGTGGCGGCGGAGGATTTGGCGGCGGTGGTGGTGGTTTTGGAGGATTTGGCGGCGGCGGCGGTGGCGGTGGCGGAGCGAGTGGAGGCTGGTAGTGTTTAGACATAACTGATTTCTTATTATACAAAGCTCCTGCGGTTATACGGGGGCTTTTTTCGTACTGTAATCCTAAAGCTTACTCAAAGTTTTATTTTGAAACACATCTCGCCTTCCATTTTTAAATACTTATTGTAATCCATGTTGTTAGTGCCTGTTTTAGTGAACTTGCCCGATTTAGTTTGCTTAAAGGAAAAGCCAGGCATGCAACTAAATGATGCCCGAAAATTTTTTCTTCAATCTCATTGCATTCAATACTTTCGTTTTTTTTTACCAAAAATAATTTCAGGGTTACTGTTCTGATAATTAAATTGCCAGGCGTGACAAAACTCGCTGAACAACGGTATCGCTTTCAGAAATGAGTAATTTAAGCTGGGGTTTTAATCGTTCATTTTTCTGCTTAGCAAGAATGTTTATCACTAATTCTGATCTTCATTACCGGTATTGGTATTCCTTTTGAATAAAGTAAAATTTGCATCGCCAAATTTATAAGTGAACGTAATGCGAAAGCTTCTTACACTACGGCGACGATATGATTCCTGGTAAAAGGTTTCCGTGTCGTAAATTACGCCGTATCGATGCGTGTTCAAAATGTCGTTAATGCTGAACGTAAAGGAACCTTTATCGTTTTTAAACACATCTTTTCGCAAAGCAAAATCGGCATCAAACTGTTCCAGTCGTTTGCCCTGCGGTATCACCCTTGGAGATTCATATTCGCTGGTTAACTGAAAGCTTAATTTGTTAAAAACGGATGGATGCTCCGTTTCAATTTTATAATTAGCCGTAAGCTTTGCACCCCAGTTAAATCCTTCATTACTTATATTTTGCTGGCTGGCATTGGCTTTTACATTTCGATAGCCGACATTTGCAGAAGGGGTAATGTCAAAATTTTTGCCGAATTTCTGCTGGAGTGTAAGCTCCAATCCCATCCGGTTGGTGCTGGCAGCATTAATAAAAGTATTCAGGATCGCATTAGGATCTACCGCCGCATTATTCAATTGCCGGAATTGTTCTTCACTTAAAGTATCGCTGTACCGTGTTATATCCTGTTGGGTGTTGCGGTAATACAATACGGCAAGAAAATTACTTTTATTTTTAAATGTTTTGCTATAATTAAACTCCATCGAGTTAGTGAATTCGGGTTTCAATTCGGGATTTCCCTGTTGTATATTCAGGGGATCATTAATATCAATAAAAGGATTTAACTGCCAAAAATTGGGCCGCCGGATCCTTCTTGAATAGTTCAATTGCACCTCTTCACTTTCATTTAATTTTTTTGAGAGATATACGCTGGGAAACAGTGCATCCCAGATATTTTTAACCTGGTCAGGATATTGATAACCAAATTTCCTGGAACTGTCGATAAGGGTGCCTGTAAATTTGGAATATTCCCCGCGAAGTCCAAGTTGGTAACCAATACTTTTTACTTTGCCTGTATAAGTGAAGTAGACCGCATGTACCACCTCTGTATATTTATAATTATTGCTGAGCGGTAATTTTGTTTCTATTCCGCTGTTACCTACAGAAAAAGAATTAAAATAACTTGTATAATTATTTATATAGCTACGGAGACCGGCTTCTATTTTGCCTTCATCTTTAAGCGGTTTTACATAATCTATTTTGGCTGTTACCTGGTTATTATCGTTAGCGCCTTCATTACGTACACGGTTGGGATCGGCATATAACGACCCATCGGTTAGATAAAAAGTATTAAGGATGTTTGAATTATTATGCACATTTCCATAATTTACGTCCACACTTGCATCAATTTGTTGCCCATATTCCGGGAATTTGTGTGTAAAATTAAACTGGGTATTGTTACGGTTAAACTGAAAATGGTCGTCAGAAATTCTATCACCATATCTTATCATTATTTTGCCGATATCAAGGTATTGCTGGCTCTGTGTTTCGTTACTGGCAAAACGTCCTTTTACAATACCCTGGGTAAGGGTTACTGTGTTCCTGTTGTCAATAAAATAATCCATTCCAAATCTCAGGGAAGTAAATTTTCGGGAACGTTCATTGTTTGAATATTGATTAAAATAATTTTCAGCAACGCCATTATTTTTATTTTCCCTGAAGCTTTTGCTATCGGATTTTCCATCTCCCCGATTATAATTTCCGCTTACAAAAAAATTCAGTTTTCCCTGGCGAAGATTCAGATTTGTATTCCCGGAAAATATACCCTGGGTGCCGGCAGCAACTGATAAAAGGCCATTTATCCCGGTGCGTTTATTTTTCTTAAGAATGATGTTGATAATACCTCCGGTGCTTGAGGCATCATATTTTGCAGAGGGATTTGTAATCAGTTCAATCCGATCAATGTTATCCGAAGGTATCTGGTCAAGGGTTAAAATGGTAGGTCTTCCATCAATAAAAATAGTTGGAGAAGAATTTCTTAATTCAATGTTCCCATCGACATCTACCGATACGGAGGGAATATTTTTCATAACATCTATTGCAGTTCCTCCCTTTGAAGTGAGGCTTTTAGTTACATCATATATTTTTTTATCAATACCCATTTGTAAGGCTGGTTTGTCTGCTACGATAGTGACTGCATCCAATGTCACTGAACTATGCACCATTGCAATATTTCCAAGATCTTTAACCATGGGATCTTTTTGTTCAATGTTTGCAGTGGTACTGAAAGAAAAATAATCGCTATAGGTTTCATAGCCCATTGTGGATATCGTCAGATGTAAACTGTCAAGTGGGGGGACATTCTCAAAACTGAAATCGCCATTCGGCTTACTGAGCATGGCAGCAATTACAGAATCTTTTATCTGGTGCGTGACAGCATCAGGTATTCTAGTAAATAATCGCAGGGAAGCAGATTCAATTGGTTTTTTTGTTTGCAGGTCTACTACTTTTCCAAACACGCTGTTTTCCGGACGCACCTGGATAATCGCCGCATTGTTATCAGGAAGTGGTTCCCGGTCGACCTGGCACCAAGCATGTAAGACAGTTAGAGTTACTATAAAAAATAGAAAAATATATTTCATTCAGATTAATATGCATCATTGCATCTAAGCAACGAAAGATGTGAAAAGGTGTCGGCACCAAAAGAGATTCGGACGTCTGCCAAATTTTTCAAAAAGAAGGCGCAGGCAATAACATGCAAATTTACAAAAATGCCGACGGTTGGGGAAGAGTATTATTTGAATGGTATGTATCTCTGCTACGTGAACTAAATAGTGGTAATAATTAACATTATTTAAAAAATCTTTAGTAACCAAATAATTCCCCTAAGGAGGGCTGTCAATAAAAAAGCCGGTATTACCCGGCTAAAATCTAAATTATAAACCTAAATTATTTTCCTACTACTTTATATTGAATCACACCTCCATCTGATTCTTCTTCCAGGTACATATCGTCAGGGGTGACGTACATTTTTTCGCCGTTTATAGTTACCATTTTTGATCCCTCCGGTAACTGGTTTATAATATCCCCGGTTTGCAGTGAGGCTGGTGGCATATCTAAATTTACATTTCCATTATTCATATCCCCATTACCGGTATTATTTATTTCCCCATTTTTACCCACAACTGTATAAATTTCTTTGCCCTTAGTATCCCTGTCTTCTTTATAATAGGTTCCATTAAGTTCATACATCTTTTCACCATTAAGCATCACGGATTTTGCACCCTTGGGTAAAGAATAAACTGTTGCACCCATTGGAGGATCCACTACTTCATAGTCGTTATTATCGTATTGCCTGTAATAAATTCCATTATAATAGTAAAATGGATCAGCACCTACATAAATACGGCTGTAACCATAGGGAAGTAATCCTATCCGTATGCCAACAGGGGGAAATAATGGCTCATAATAGCCGGAGTAATATCCATAAAACAGGCCTTCATTATAATAATAAGGATAGCCGCCAAAATTAATAGAAATATAAGTTCTTGGAATTATACTATAGCGCGGGCCATACATAAAAGAATATCTCCTGTGGTTGAAACTGTAATAGTTTCCCCTGTTATAATAGTTGCTGTAGCCATAATTGCTATAGCGGCTGTTATTGTATCCATAACGGTTATTGTTATAGGTGTAGCTATTGCTATAATTCCTTTCAAATCTTTGGCCACGATTATATCTGTCTGCAGGTACGGAACTTACTCTTCCTCCCCGGTTGTCCCTATCTCCAATTCTTGATGTTTCATTTCTTTGTGGAAATACCCGAACACTGCTCTCACGGCTTACTACACTCGGTCTTTCATTTCGCTGCACCCGGGAAGGATTTGAATTAAATCTTCTTTCACCACTGCTGCGGTCATTCCTTTGTTCTGAAAAATAACGGGTGTTTCCCCTTTGCGGTGAAGCATTTGATTGCCGGTTTCCCCGGTCAGATGATCCGCTGTTATTGCGCCCTCTCTGTTGCGCTTCCGCACCATTAATAGCTGCAGTAGCTAAGGCCAATAAGAGAATTAGGTTTATATATGTTTTCATAATTATATTTTAGAAAAATTTCAATATCAAATTTAATTTATTTAATCAAGTCCTGTTGAACAGTATTGTTAAATAAATAAGTGAATTCTTTTCAATGAACTGATTCTTTGACTCCTTAGGCCTATGATAGTTTAATCATTTTTGATTTTGATCATCTGCAGGCAAACCGGCTTAGGTATGTGTATTTCTTCACCCGTAAATTTTAGCAAACCCGTTTGTTTATTTCTTTTAAATACGACGATATTATCTGTATCCTGGTTGGCAACCAGTAAATAATTTCCGGTAGGATCAATAATGAAATTCCGGGGAGCTTTTCCCAAAGACGACTGGTAACCGCAAAGCTTTAATTTTCCGGTAACAGCATTAATAGTAAATATGGTGATGGTATTTTCTTCACCGCGATTAGAAGCATATAAAAAATTCCCATCAGGTGATGCGAAAATCTCGGCGCTGCCAATGACTCCTTTAAATTCATCCCGGTGCGTGGGTAGTTCCTGTATCTTTTCCAGTTTTCCGTTGTTGTAGCTATAGGTGGCAACTGTCCCACTTAATTCATGAATAAGGTAGGCGAATTTTTTGTTGGGATGAAAGGCCAGGTGTCTTGGACCGCTTCCAGGAGTAGTATTTACGAATGGCGGCGAAGCCGGCGTGAGGGGACGCTTTTGTGCCGTGTTAAATTGATAGATCATTACTTTATCCATCCCCAGGTCGGGCGTAAATAAATACCGGTCATCCGGGGAAAATACAGATTCATGCACATGCGCTTTTTGTTGCCGTTGTTTATTTATGCTGCCCCCGGAATCCTTCACTAGCTGGCTGTAGGGTTGAAGGGTACCATTCGTGTTTATAGGAAAAACCGAAAGACTTCCCCCTGTATAATTTGCTACTGCTGCCCACTTACCGTCGCTACTTGTGGCTACATAACAGGGGTCGTCACCGCCAGACAATTCAGTGTTTAAGAGTGATAGAGTGCCCTTGTTTTTATTAAATGAAAAAGCACTTAATTTACCTGGATCGGCGCCATTGGTTTCATTTACTGCGTAAACAAAATCGCCACTACGGGATGCCGTTAGGTACGATGGATTGGTAATAACGGAATCAGTATTACTTATCCATTTTACTTTACCGGTTTCAGCATTAAAATTGTACACGTAAATGCCTTTGCTCCCGGTACCGGTATACGTACCTGCCAATAAATAATAATTTTGCGCTTTGGCGCAAAACGAACACAATAAAAAAACCAATAAAGTTGATCGCCTCATAATTTGTAATTTTCAGGAATAAAAAATATGCGTTGAATTAAAGCATACAATTTAGCATAGTAAACTTTACCAGAGAAAATTATTAGCAGGGACGCGTAATAAAAATTCTCTTTTATCTTATTACTTCAAACCTTTCAAATGTTTGAAATTCTTTTTCTGTGCTTTCCACGCGTTGTACTTTTGCTTTTTCCGGACCACGTTTGCACCAGGATATGAAGGCGTCGAGGTCTTTTTCCGCTGCTGTTACCAAGGCCTCTACGGTATCATTATGCGTATTCCTGATCCAACCTGAAATATTATGAATTGTGGCGACTTCTTTTGCTTTGGCACGAAAAAAAACACCCTGAACTTTACCTGAAATTTCTAAATGCACCGTTCTCATTTTACAAAGATAAAAACGGTTTCTCGTTTTAGAAAGGCGAATAAATTAGATTCCGAAGTGGCGATGGTCATACACCAGATAGAAAACTGGTAATGTTACCTTATGCAATAAACGTGTATATACTACTTTAACAGTAAAAACAATAGGCACGAAAAGAGGCAGAAATGCTCTTGTGCGGGGTATGCAGCCGGCGTATCTTTGTTCCAGAAGTTGATTGATGTTCAACAAACATTAATCAAAAATCCAAATCCATTGAAAAGAACCTCCCGGTAATTATCGGGATCCCTATCCAGGAAAAACCAAAAAAAAATCCGATATCAGTCAACTTCTTTTTTTAAATACAAAACCTGTTTTAAGACTTAATATCCCAATGAAAACGAATCCTTTAAAAAGGCAGTCCAATACCATCCTTTAAAAAAACCATGAAACCCCGGGATAAAAATTATTCCAAAAAACTTTAGCAAAAAGCTTCTGCACTTCCGTGCGGAAGCTTTTTTTTGATGTCCTCTCAAAACCTTTCTCCAAAAACATTAGACAACATCGTTTAAAAAAATATTTGCAATAGTTTGGAACAAAGCTAAACTTTGGGCAATCAAGCTATACATTCAAACGATGAAAAAAATATTGCTCCTTATTTTAATGTTTGCAACGATAAGAGGATGGTGCCAGCAAAAGGCATTCAAAGCAGAAGTGTATGGGAAGGGACAACCCATCATTCTTATTCCCGGCTATGCATGCAGTGGCGATGTGTGGAATGCGACCGTTAATTCGCTTAAAGCAAATTATCAGTTACACGTACTTACATTGGCCGGCTTTGCCGGCGTTCCCCCTATTGATTCCCCCATTTTGCAAACAGTAAAAGACGACTTGATACAATATGTAAAAGAAAACCATCTTGATAAGCCTGTTCTTATGGGGCATAACCTTGGTGCATTTTTATGCCTTTGGGTTGCTAGCGAAGAGCCTTCTTTATTTTTAAAAATTATTTGCGTTGATGGTGTTCCTTTTACTTCTGCGATCACCAATCCATCAACCACCGCGGAACAGGTTAAAATGAATCCCTCCTATGATGCTGAAGCCATTGCCGGCAATTTTATCAAAATGCCGGGGACCGTATTTGAAGAAAATCAATTTAAAAGAACAAGGGCCCTGGTCGGGGATACCGCGCAGGCAAGGTTGTTAGCTGGTTGGGCCATAACAAGCGATCGCAAAACGCTGGGGTATACTTACGTCGAAATGGCCACTACCGATCTTCGGAAAGAAATAGCAAAAATTACTATCCCGGTATTGGTTTTAGGAAGTACTAACGGTACCAGGCAGGCATCACAAAAAATGCTTAACGACGAATATAATTTACTTCCGAATAAAACTATTATCATAGCTCCGGGCAAACATTTTATTATGTATGATAATCCCCTATGGTTTCGGGAACAGGTGAAAAACTTTTTGATAAACGATCTTAAGAATTAGCCAGCGAATTGTATGTTGAAAAAGCCATCTACCTAATATTTTGAGAAATGAACCAGGAAACAATTTCTTTTATTCATGAAAACGGTTCTGTTGACGGTATATATTTAAATGCCGGAACGGGTGCTCCGCTTGTAATTATCATAAACGGCCACAACGGGTTTTATAATTATGGACTGTTCCCTTATTTGCAGCAAAGCCTTGCCGGGCATGGCATTTCAAGCTATAGTTTTAATTTTAGCCATGGGGGTATACATGGAGATGCCGACTATTTTGAAGAAATCGACCAGTATGAAAAAAATTGTATGCGGCTTGAAGTAGAGGATGTACTGTGCGTATTACACAACCTGGGTTCAGGCAAATTTGACAAACACGGTAAAGTTTTTTTATTAGCACATAGTCTTGGCGGTGTTCCTGCAATTTTTGCTGCGGCAAAAGCGCAGGAGGAAAGTATTGTCATTAACGGAATTGTTTTGGTAAGCACTGTTAAGCAACTCAATTTTTGGCCGGATGATATGATTGCTGAATGGAAAGAAAATACAATTTATTACAAAAAAAATAACCGTACCAAACAATTGCTTCCGCAGGGAACAGAATTTTTAAACGAAGTATTACAAAGCGATGCCAGGTGGAATGTGGAACATGAAATAAAAAAATTGCATCAGCCCATTTTAATCATTCATGGTGAAAATGATGAAGCTATTTCCGTGGAGCATGGCAGGAAATTGTTTTTATGGGTTCGGTCCAATAATAAGAATTCCCTGCTCAAAATAGTTCCCGCAGCCACGCACACTTATAATACCAAACATCCGTTTGAGGGAACCTCACCGCAACTTGAGGAAATGATCCATGCTACAGTGACATTTATCCTGGCTTAGTAAGGTGCAAAAACAGGCACATAGCTATTGTATTTTAATTTCACAAAAATGAAACAATTAATAGTGAGTTTTTTTATTGCCAACACTTAGTTTTGCCCGATAGTATACTATTGAATGAAAACGAAATTTACCAAACTTTTTTATGGCGCTCTTTGTATACTCTCATTTTTACTAACATCCTTTTTACCAGGTAGATTGGTTGCACAAAACACACCGGTTACTATTGCAATAACCAATAAACAAAATCATCCTGTTGTATTCGCTACCGTGAAGATTGTTCCGGTTGCAGATTCACTCCATTACTTTGAAAAAGTAACTGACAGTTCCGGCATGGTTGTTTTTGATCTTATCCATGACAACCGTTACCTGGTGAATGTTACCTCGGTGAATTACGCATCTTTTAATAAAGGGATTACTATAAAAAATGGCCGCCCCATTTTTAATTTTGTGCTTGACAATACATCGAAAACGTTAGACGCGGTGGTGATACACGCCACAAAGCCATTAATGAGGCAGGAAGATGATAAAACCATTGTGGATCCTGAAAACCTTGCTGCCAGTTCTACCAGCGGTTATGAAGTCCTTGTAAAAACACCGGGACTTTTTGTGGACCAGGATGGAAATATTTATTTAAATAGCACTACCCCGGCTGCTATCTATATAAATGGAAGAGAACAGAAAATGAGTACCGCTGATGTCGCTTCATTGTTGAAAAGTCTTCCTCCCAATTCTATTGCAAGTATAGAAATTATCAGGACACCCTCGGCAAAATATGATGCCTCGGGTAGCGGCGGTATCGTAAACGTCGTATTAAGGAAGGGAATAAAGATCGGACTAACGGGAAGTGTAAACGCAGGAATGAACCAGGGCACCTACGGAACACAATATGCAGGTTTTAATTTGAATGACAATAGCAGTGCTTTTTCCGGTTATATCAATATGCAATACACAAAAAAAAACATGTATGATGAAATAAAAACGGACCGGATTTTCGCCCCGGATTCTTTGTTAAGCCAGGATGCAGTAACCAGGTACCCGGGCGACAATTATTACGTTGGGTACGGCATTAGCTATGAGCTTACTAAAAAATGGGAAGTGAGCTACGATGGAAGAATAAGTGCGGGTAGTGCTCATAACAGTTCAGTGAATGAAAGCGCTATAAGCAAAATAAGTAATGGAGATATTGCTGTAAATAATATCGCCAATGTATCTAACGGGAATAATTCGTTGTTCCTGTCGCAGGGTATCTCTTCTAAACTTGGTATGGACAGCCTCGGGTCAGCATGGACGAATGATATCTCGTATAATTATTCCCCTGAAAAAACCCGGCAACAGTTTGTTACTGATTTTACGATTCCTGCCGTAACCACAGTGTCAGGAGATGGAAACCTTACAACGCATCTTAATTTTTTATCGGCACAATCCGATCTTGTATTGAAATTCCGGAAACAATTTACTCTTGAAACGGGCTTAAAAGCTACTGCCACAGCATTTAAAAATAATACGGATTATTTCAACCAGTCGGGCGGTGTGCGTACAAAAGACGACACCAGAACCAGTTCCTTTAATTACCATGAAAACATCAGTGCAGGATATGTGCAGGCTTCCAAAACATTGCTCGGGATCACCTTAAAAGCGGGTACACGTGTTGAAAATACTTTGATGAAAGGACGGCAGCACCTGCCCGTTGATACCAGTTTCAACATTAACCGCACTGACTTTTTTCCCTATATATACATTAGTCATTCCCTTATGAAAATAATGGGCTACGAGTTACGGGCATACCTGGTATATCGCCGCACAATAAGCAGGCCCGGGTATGATTTGCTAAATCCATCGCAACGTTATGTGGATCCTTATCTTTTTGAAACCGGCAATC
>JBDTOV010000146.1:0-13154 GCA_039933035.1 Ginsengibacter sp.
CCCTTAATTATAATAAGGCCTTATCATCAGGTACACAATTACGCCTGTTATGGCCACATAAAACCAAACGGGCCAGGTAATTCTTGCCAGTTTCATGTGTTTTCCATAATCGGCCGTTAAGGCCCTGTAAGCTGTAAACAGGATAAAAGGAAGAATAATGCCGGCAAGGGGAATGTGCGTGGCCAGTATAATATAATATACATACCGGGTGGTACCTGCCAGTGATTTTTCATCCGCGCTTAGCATGCCGTCATGGTTAAGATCACCATATTTTGAATCGCCGCTCAGCAGGTGATGGCATATGTAGGAAAGTAAAAAAAGCATTGACAAAATAATCGCCGCCAGCATCAGTTTTTTATGCAGGTAAAATTTTTGGGATTTTACTGCAAGGAGTGCGGCAACCAGCAATACCGCTACCATTGAATTGATCACCGCATTGATGGTTGCAAAAATATGCGGGTCAAAAGATAAGTGAATGTTCAATTTTATTTCCGCCAGGAAGGCAACGGCAATAAATACAAGGATAGAAACTGTCCATATCAATATGTTGGCTTTCCTGTCATTTCGTGGCAGATCCGGCGCGGGTAGTTTATCAGGTACAATTGCTTCCATTAATTATTATTTATTTATTTTAAACAGGCGGTTCAGCTCCTGCCAAAAAGCCCTTTTACAAATTCGCCAAAAGTCCTGTGCCTGTCTTTCTCCAGCATCAGTAGCGGTATGTCTCTCACCAGCCTTTTTTGAGCGGTAGAATCGAATCCATTGTACCATCCCCTTACAATTCTTTCTTTATCCAGCAGGAAAAAATTTTCGGTATGCACAAACGAAGTATCTACCGCAACATCTGCTATGTTGGCTTTCATTTCATTAAGGGCAAAATGATAAATGCTGTCGCGGTTACCGGTAAACACCCACCAGCTATCAGGATCTACATGATATTTCTCCGCCCACTTTCTCAATTCAGGAACCGAATCATGCACCGGGTCAACGGAGATGGAAATGAATTGCACAATGGAATCATTATTAGTGAACGAATTTTGCAATTTCTTCATGGCCACGGCCAGCCGTGGGCAAATGCTTGGACAACGGGTGAAAAAGAAATCCAGCACAATAATTTTCCCCTTCAGATCGGCAAAAGAAACGCTTTTGCCAAACTGGTTTGTAAACTGCATATTGCTTACATGGTGCCAGGCGGTATCAGTAATGGCCTTG
Source organism: Ginsengibacter sp. (assembly GCA_039933035.1). Lineage (GTDB taxonomy): Bacteria > Bacteroidota > Bacteroidia > Chitinophagales > Chitinophagaceae > Ginsengibacter. The sequence goes on from JBDTOV010000146.1 coordinate 1,213, forward strand.
CCATTTTTGTCTGCCACCGTTACACTATCATAAAAATACCTGGGAGGCATTTGAGTATCCCGCTTACTATAATAATCTACCAGCAGATAACCGACCGTGGGTAGGAGGATGGCAAGCATCAAAGCGAAGAAAGCTTTTATTTTCATGGGATTAGGTTTCTAAAACAAAATTAGCTGTCACGAAGCAGTGACAGCTAACTGTTTTTATGGTATCGGAATGATAATTTCTTCTTGTCAAATAATGTCTTCTTCTCAATTTTTTTCGCCTTCTTTCATTGCAGGAGCTACAGGATGGTGCTCTACCTTTTCAATATATTTACGGCTGCCTGCATCTGTGTTACGTAAATTTCTATAACTGTTTCCTTCATACAGGAATGTAAAAATAAACCATATAAAAAGCAGTGCGGGCATAGCCAGCGACATGATAAGGTTTCTCACTTCATCACCCAAATGCATAAAAATGGAAATAATATAAAAGGCTTTGGCCAGGGTAAGAATCGTGATGACACCTTTCAGAAATAAAATGAGCATTTCACTGGGATCGGCTTCCATATCGATATAATAAATAGATAAACCAAGCGCCAGTTCAATAACCGTGAGCACCAATAATATCCAAAAGGCTTTCCATATTCTCTTAACCTGCGCCTCTCCGTGGCTGTGATCAACGGCATGTGTAGTGGTAACTGCAGTCATATAATTTCTTTAAATCTTTTTAAACTAATATTTATTCTTTGTATTAAAAAATTAAATTAAATAAAAACATAAGAATACGAAAACCCAGACCAGGTCTACAAAGTGCCAGTAAAGCCCCGCCTTCTCAATCATTTCATAATGGCCCCGCTTTTGAAAATCGCCCAACTGCGTTTTGATCAACATGACCACATTTATAATGACGCCGCTAAATACGTGAAAGCCATGAAAACCCGTGATACCAAAGAAGTACCCCCCGAAGGCGACCGGCCCGGGTGTTGCTACCAGCTCGCCGTTGTATAAAACATGCGGCCCCCAGGGATTGTGGCTGGTAGTAGTTCCCCAATATTGTATAACCCCATCCACTAATACTTTGTGCCTGCTGGTAATAAGGTGTGTCCATTCCCATGCCTGGCAACTTAAAAACGCAAGGCCGCCGAGTATCGTTAATATCATCCATTTTTCCACGCCTTTTTTATTCATCTTGTGTCCTTCATGTACGGCCAATACCATGGTAACGGAACTGAAAATAAGAATGAAGGTCATCAGGCTCACAAACGCCAATGGCAGGTTGGCTTCGCCGGTAAATGGAAATTTGTTGAAAACATAATTGTGATCAACCCATTTATTAAGGCTGAAGCGAATGGACCCGTAGGAAATTAAAAATGCACCAAAAGTGAATGAATCACTCATTAAGAAGAACCACATCATTAGCTTACCATAGCTAACATTGTAGGGGCTTTTGCCGCCGCCCCATAAGCCGGTTTTGGGTGTTGCCAGCGCTGTTTCCATTTATTACTCGTTAAAAGGTGATTACAAAAATAAATTAATTGTTCAATTATTTTCCTCTTTAATTGTTTTGACGGCTTTGAGTCATCCGCACGCCACTTTCAGCTTCAAACATTGCCTGATGAACACCCTGCTTTCAATCCATATTTACCTTATCATGGATAGAAATACCAACAGGTATATCCATAACAGATCCACAAAATGCCAGTAAGTACCCATCAACTCAATAGGCACGGCACTGTAATTTTTTCTTCTGATGCTATATGCTTTTACCAGTAAGATTGCCAGCGCCAATACCCCACCAATTACATGTAATGCATGCAACCCAACTATTATATACAAAAACGAAAATGATACGTTTCTCGTAAGCGTAACCCCGCTATGCCACAATTGGGTAAACCCGATGTATTGCATCAATACAAATGCTACCCCTAATGCCAGGGTAATAGCCAGCCAGAGCCTGTATTGTTTCATTTCCCGCTGCCTGAAGTAATTGCGACTCAGTATAACCGTCAGGCTGCTGATAATAATTACTGCGGTAGAGTAATAAAAAATTCCCGGCAGGTCAAAGGTGATCCAATTGGCCATATTCCGCTTTACAATATAGGCGCTTGTAAGACCGGTAAACATCATTACGATGCTTGCCAACCCGATCCACAAAGTAAACTTTTGAGGATGTATCCTGTTTTTTTGCTCCTTCATCACTGCTATCATAAATTATATATTCCTGTATGAAAACCTGCTTTACTACTTTTTTATCCTGTCGTTCCCTCCGTTAGCCGGTGCCTCCACCGGTGACTTTACATATCTCCAACTATACGGACACCTTATCAAACAAAAGCGCCAGGAAAACGATCATCAGGTAAAAGTAGGAACCAAACATTACTTTACGGGCAGCCTGCACATTCATTTTCATCAATAACCTTATACTTAAATATACCATGGAAAAATTACAGGCCAATAAGATCCACAAAGAAATACTACCACTTAGGTGAACATAAAAAGGCAACGTTCCCAGGGGTATCATCAGCATGGAGTAAATAACTCCCTGCAAAGCCGTAAATTTTGTCGGACCGCCCTTGCCCGGTAACAACCTGAAGCCGGCTTTTTCATAATCTTTATGAGCCACCCAGGCAATTGCCCAAAAATGGGGGAATTGCCATAAGAATTGAATACCGAATAATACCCATCCACCCGTGCTAAACTCACCGGTAGCGGCAACCCATCCAATTAAACAGGGTAACGCACCAGGGAAAGCACCCACCAACACAGAGATTGAGTTTATTTTTTTCAGGGGCGTATAAATAAAAGCGTACAGGACCAAACTGAATAATCCAAGTATGGCGCTTTGCCAATTGAATGTGTACCATATCAACACGATACCCACGATTCCCGTTACAATAGCAAAAGTCCACGCTTCATTCACCTGCATTCTGCCGGCAGCCAACGGCCTGCCTGCTGTTCGTTTCATCAAAGCATCCGTGCCTCTCTCTACGGTTTGGTTTATAGTGTTGGCAGACCCTGTAATTAACATCCCCGCGACAAATAACACCAGCACGGTAGAAAAATCAAAGTTCACATTTGGTGCGAGCAGGTAGCACACAACACAGCTAAAAACCACCGTAAAGCTTAAAGTAAATTTAATAAGCTGAAAGTAGTCTTTCACCTTGCTTGCGATAGCAAAAGAAACTGAGTTTGAAATACCTGTTGCCACATTATCCATCTATAAAATCAATTTTAAAAAAAGCCCTGAACGAACCAGGGCATTTATCAGAAATATTATAATAAAATAAACTCAACATCCGTCTTCCCATCAATTAATGCCTGACTTCATCGGCCCCAACAGGTTCTGTCTGGGGAATAAAATCTCTTCCGTCTTTACCATAATCATATGCCCAGCGGTGAACCTCGGGAATTTCTCCCGGCCAGTTACCATGTAAATGTTTTATAGGTGTCGTCCATTCCAGGGTATTGGCAGCCCACGGGTTCTGAGTAGTAACCTTTCTGCCTTTAAATATTGAATAGAAGAAATTAAAAATGAATAATAGTTGCGCCGCAAAAACAATTAAAGCCACCACACTAATAAATTCATTAAGGCCGCCAAACATTTTAAAGGATTCCCAGTTGCTAAAATCGTAATAACGTCTTGGCATACCCGCAAGGCCTTCATAATGCATTGGCCAGAAAATACAATACGCCCCGGCGATGGTTATCCAAAAATGAAGATAGGCAAGTGTATTGTTCAAAAATCTGCCATACATTTTGGGAAACCAGTGATAAATTCCTGCAAACATTCCAAACATAGAAGCTACACCCATAACCAAATGAAAGTGCGCAATTACAAAATAAGTATCATGCAGGTGAATATCTAACGACGAATTGCCAAGCCATATACCCGTTAATCCTCCTGAAATGAACAGGCTTACAAAGCCAATAGCAAATAACATAGCTGGCGTAAACCGGATATTGCCCTTCCACAGGGTAGTCAGCCAGTTAAATACTTTAATGGCAGAAGGCACGGCTATCAGCAGCGTAAGCAATACAAAAAAGGAACCCAAAAATGGATTTAATCCTGTTACAAACATATGATGCGCCCAAACCATAAAAGATAATCCGGCAATTGCAAAAAAGGAGCCTACCATTGCCATATAGCCAAAAATTGGTTTTCTTGAATTAACTGAAATAACTTCCGAGGTAATACCCATCGCCGGCAATGCGATAATGTACACTTCGGGGTGTCCCAAAAACCAAAATAAATGCTGAAACAAAATAGGACTGCCCCCTTCATTAGGAAGTATTTGCCCGTTAACAACGATATCACTAAGAAAGAAACTGGTACCCAGGTGCCTGTCAAATAATAATAACACACAGGCTGAAAGTAATACGGGGAAAGACAATACCCCCAAAACAGCCGTGAAGAAAAATGCCCAAATGGTCAATGGCAATCTCGTCATGCTCATACCCTTGGTACGCATATTCAAAATGGTAGAAATATAATTCAAGCCGCCGAGAAGCTGGGATACAATAAATAATGACATACTGGTAAGCCATAAATCCATCCCGACTTTAGCGCCATCTGACGCCTGGCCCAATGCGCTTAGTGGAGGATATATGGTCCATCCACCACTCGCCGGTCCCGTTTGTACAAATAAGGATGAGAACATCACAACAGACGCGGAAAAGAAAAACCAATAGGAAAGCATATTTAAAAATGGAGAAGCCATGTCCCTGGCTCCCACCTGGAAGGGAATAAGAAAGTTTGAAAAAGTACCACTTAACCCGGCTGTAAGTACAAAGAATACCAATATGGTTCCATGCATGGTAACAAGAGCGTAGTAAAATTCCGGATCAATTTTACCGCCCTTTCCCCATTTGCCTATAATATCCTGGAGAAATGGAAAAGTTGAGTCGGGGTAGCCCAGTTGCAGGCGGAATATTACTGAAAATAAACCCCCGATCACCGCCCATATGATCCCGGTAATCAGGAACTGTTTCGAGATCATTTTATGATCCTGGCTAAAAACATATTTGGTTATGAAAGATTCTTTATGATGGTGCGTGTGAGCTTCATGACCCATATCATGCACTACAAGCGGTTGTTCTTGGGTTACTTCTTCGTTATTCATACTGATATTTTTTATAGGCCATCGGGCCGCTGTTATTGCTTACTGTTTTGTGCCACTGTCCTGGTTGTTGTTGAATCATGAGCGGCTACTTTATCAGGATCCAGGTCAGGAAAAGCCTTGTAATACTCTGGTTTTTGACCCGCCATGTATGCATCAAACTCCTGTTGTGTTTCAACTATAATTATTCCTCGCATGGTATAATGGCCTCTTCCACACAATTGATCACAGGCTATTTCATACGTGAAATCCGGGTTACCCGTTTTCTCTTTCATTTGTGCCGTTGTAAATATAGGCGTAAACCATAGTGTGGTGGGTGTTCCGGGCACTGCATCCATCTTCATACGAAAATGGGGAAGCCCTACATCATGTATTACGTCCATGGAATTAATGACCAGTTTGACGGGTTTATTAACTACAACATGCATGGTGGTGGGTACGTGGATATCATCATGACTTGCCTCATCAGCCCAATCAACGCCTAATGGATTTCCCTTTGCAGCATCTGTAAGTTTATAATTCTTTCTTCCCAATACCCCATCTCTTCCCGGGTAGCGCATTTCCCACCCGAATTGGTGCCCCGTAATTTCTACCAGTTGCGAACCTTTTGGGGCATCAGATGTAAATTTGAACCAGTACTTTAAACCAAAAACTACCAATACGGTTAATACGATAGCGGGGATACCCGTCCATATTAATTCCAGCGTGTTGCTATGTGTAAAATAATATGATTTTCTTTTGTCGCTTTCCTGGTACCTGAACGAAAACCAAAACAATAATATTTGGGTAACAATAAATACAGAACCGGTTACGCCTATTGTAATCCAAAGCATGGTATCAATATTCTTGCCTTCAGTCGAAGCGGCACCCGCAACAAATAAAGTCTTAGGATAATATAGCTTATTACACCACCACACACCAATGAGCCCGAGGATCAGGAAAGCAATCATGAGAAATCCATTTATCCGGTTGTTTTGTTTCCTGGACTTCTCCTCACCCTTTAAAATGCTTACATATTCACTTGCTTTTGAAATCTGGAATATTACCAGAAAAATCAGCACAATGATCGCTATCAAAAAAAAGTCATTCATGATTCTTAATTTTCCCCAATGTTGCCACTATTAAAGGCGCAAAGGTACTTTTGAATTATTTTATATTTTTACTAAATCCTTAATACAATCAATTTTAAATTTTAATTTCCATTCCCCCTGGTTACAATAAATTTATTATGTCACCTGTTTTCTATGCGTGGTGTATAATGCTTTCTTTGAGAAAAGGATGATTCATTGGTGTCATGGGCACCCTGGATGCAAACCTGTCAACTCCCCACATAATTACCCCGATAAAGCCCAACGGAATTCCAAATTCGAACCAGCTTAAATGGGGATGATACTTTACCGTTCCGGGCATCACCATTTGATAAAAATCTATCCAGTGCCCGAATATAATAAGAATACACATAAATGTTACTATAGTGTAATTGCGTTTGGTGGCCCTTTTCATTAAGATTAAAATCGGGCACACAAAATTCAGGACCAGGTTTAAAAAAAATATACCTTGATAGGGTCCCTGGAGCCTGATCTTAAAATAAATAGTCTCCTCCGGTATGTTACCATACCATATTAGCATAAACTGATCAAACCACAAATAAGTCCAGAAAATGGAGAAGGCAAACATGAACTTACCCAAATCCTGTAAATGCTCCTGGGTGACAAATTCAAGCTGTCCCTGGTTTTTAAAATAAATGACAAATATGGTAATAAGTGACACCCCCGCAACAAAGGTACTTCCAAAGGTATACCAGCTAAACATGGTACTAAACCAGAGGGGATCAATACTCATGAGCCAAAACCAGGGCATGATCGCGCCAACGGTAAGGCCAAACAATACAATGAAAAATGCGGACCAGAAGAAATTTTTCTTTATCCATAATTTTCCTGTTTCATGGTCCATAGTCCCCATCTTATCACTTTCAAGGCTAAGGTCTTTCAATTTTTTTGCTACAAAAGCCCAAAGGGCAATGCATACAATAGATACAATTGAGTAAACCGTGGGATTTAAAAATCCGGACTTTCCCTTAAGCACTGCGTTATGGGCAACCAATTCCTTATCGAGCCATGGATAAATATCACCCCGGTTGCCTAAAACAATACTCAGGATAATTATTAAAGTCAGTACGCCTATTAAAGGAACCAGGGATGAAATAGCATCGGTTACCCGGCGCAGCGCCGCCTGCCATCCTCCCATTGCTAATGTAGTAATTACTATGAAAAACGTTGCCGTGTTTACCAGGAATAACCAGAATAAACTATTTTGGAGTAACACCGCCCAAAATCTCGTGCTATTTACATTATCTCCATGAGAACCCGCGGCAGGATTTAAAAAGACAACTCCCAAAATTAACGTAAGCAAGCCTGCAATCATAAATCCAACAGACCATTTCTTATATCCTGCCGGTGTTACATACTGATTGTCCATTAAAAAATTATTTTTAGAATTAAACTTTATTTTTTTACTGATGCCGAATCCATAGCACCCGATGTGCTGGTAGAATCAGCAGGAGCACTGCTTTTCAACTGTTGTGATTTCACATATTGTATTACCATCCAACGCTGCTCGCGTGTCAACTGGGATGCATAGCTTCCCATATTATTTTTTCCATACGTTACTGAATGAAACATAGTCCCCACGGGCATTTCAACATATTGCTTCAATGTTAAGTTAGCTACCGCTGGAATTTTCCCCCCGGTAGATAAAGGCCCCTGCGCATCCAGTTTGGCGCCATGGCAGATAGCACAGTTAATATTAAATAGCCTTTGCGCTTCAGCCATCTGAATAGTATCCAGTGGAGGTAGTGGGTCCTTCACTTCTGCACTCATTTTATACCCGTTGGAATCATTTGGCAAGGGGTAAGGAAATAAATCACCTCTTCTAATGGTACCTTCCACGGGGTAAGGAATGTAATTAATATTTTCTGCTTTCAGGTGATTAGGTGCATACGCTTCATAGGCCCGGCTATAGGTCATATCGGGCATATAAACTTTTCCGGGCTCGCGCTTACTATCGCAACTTTCAAAAACTGTTGCCAGGGTTGCCATCAACATAAAAGCCACAAAAATTTTTATTTTTTTCATACTGCTAATATAATCTTCATCAAAATGTTTCCATCCTAAACGCCCCAAAACGCTAACCCATCAAATCCTCCTTAATATCCCACTTCTTCCGTCCTATATAATTTCTGTTCCCTATCATATCTTCCGAACCACCATCCGTCTTCAGCTTCCTGCACATTTATATCAATAGCCCCGTTATTTTGCAAAAAACTCATTACTTCTGTCTCATTTGTTTTTGCTGTACATTCTATCACCATTACCATCAGATCGTCTGTAGCTCTTGGATGAAAATGATGTTTTTTAACTCCGGGCATCATTTTGCAAAGCCAGCAAAATGTATACACCATACCCACTGCCGATAATAAAACAGTAAGTTCAAAAGTGATAGGAATAAATGCAGGCAGTGGAAAATGGGGTTTCCCGCCAATGTTTAAAGGCCAGTCTGTGGTAAATATCCAGCCCATGCCCCCGACAGCGATGCTTGTTCCCGTTATTCCAAAAATAAATCCCACCGTATGCAGGCTTGTTTCACGCAACCCCAATGCATGGTCGAGGCCATGAATAGGAAAGGGCGTATATACATCATGTATTTTATATCCCGCTCTTCTTACGTTTTTTACAGCAGGAAATAAAACGTTTTCATCTTCAAAACAGCCTACAACAAATTTTTTTCTCATATAAATGCCTCCTCAATGCCCTCGGGAAAGGGATTATTTAAAGTATTTTTTATTTGAAACATTTTCATATTTTTTTGCACCACCTCAAATATTATTTAGTGCGCGTGTTCTACTTCTTCTATATAAAATTTTTCAGAGTCCATTTTCTCCGTTTCTGTCATTTTCGATTTATAACCTTCACCGCTGGTTTTTAATATCGCCTTAACTTCCGCAAGAGCAATTACCGGGAAATATTTTGCAAAGAGAAAATAACATGTAAAAAAGAGCCCGAATGTACCGAGGAAAAAACCAACTTCCCATATACTTGGACTGTAATAGGTACTCCATGACGAAGGCACGTAATCACGATAAATTGACGTGACAATAATTACAAACCTTTCAAACCACATTCCCACGTTTACGAGCACCGCCATGAAAAACGTAAAAGTCACATTCCTGCGAAGTTTTTTTGACCAAAAAAGCTGCGGCGAAACCACGTTACAAAACATCATACCATAGTACGCCCAGCCATAAGGACTAAAAATATTTACCCGATTCTGGCGAAAAGCCCACCACTCATTTGGATTGCCACTATACCAGGCAATAAACAATTCGGTAAGGTAGGCACAGCCCACTATGGAACCCGTAAGTACGATAACCTTATTCATGGCTTCGATGTGGCCTATAGTGATATAATCCTCGAGATGTAAAACTTTACGGGTTATTATTAAAAGTGACTGAACCATGGCAAATCCTGAAAAAATAGCACCCGCAACAAAATAGGGAGGAAATATAGTAGTATGCCACCCCGGAATAACAGAAGTAGCAAAATCCATAGATACAATGGTATGTACTGATAGTACGAGGGGAGTAGCCAGTCCGGCTAAAACCAATGCAAGACTTTCCTGGCGTTGCCAATGTTTGGTGCTTCCGGTCCAGCCAAAAGAAGCGATGCCATAAAACATTTTCCTGAATTTGGTCTTAGCCCTGTCACGCACCGTTGCCAGGTCAGGCAATAAACCTGAGTACCAGAATAATAAGGAAACAGTAAAATAAGTTGACACGGCAAACACATCCCACAATAAGGCTGAACTAAAATTAGGCCAAAGCGGTCCGCGGCTATTAGGATAAGGCATTACATAAAAACCCACCCAAACACGTCCCATGTGAAATATTGGAAACTGTCCTGCACACATTACCGCAAAAATGGTCATGGCTTCTGCCGCCCTGTTTACCCCTGTTCTCCAACCTTGCCTGAACAATAAAAGGATTGCCGAGATGAGTGTTCCTGCATGTCCTATTCCGATCCACCATACAAAGTTGGTAATATCCCAACCCCAGCCAATAGTATGGTTAAGGTTCCACTGTCCTATACCATAGGTCACTTCTCTATAAACCGAATACACACCAAACAGCAAAAGACACAGGGCAAAGGTAAATCCGATGTACCAAAGTCGTCCGGGCTTTGCTTCTATGGGGCCTATAATATCTTGCGTTAACTCGTGATAATTTTTATCGCCATCTATCAAAGGCTCCCGAAGCTGCGATTCGTATTTTAATAATGACATATTTTATTTAAGCTTTGCTACAGGTGAATGCTGTAATCTTATTAATTTATAGATACTATTAAAAAAATTAACTTTTTTTCTCTTCTTTGCTTCCTACCATCCGTTCAGTATTCCTGATTTTTTCAAGATAGTTCACATTAGGTAGTGTATGCAACTCTTCCAATACGTAGAATTTTCTTTCTTTTTGTTCACGAAATCGTAATTTGGAAATCTTGCTTTCCCCGTCATTTACATTACCAAACATAATGGCATGTGTTGGACATGCCTGCATGCACGCTGTTTTTATTTCAAGGTCTTTAATGGGGCGGTCTTCTTTTTTTGCATTGAGTTTTCCTTCCTGCAGGCGTTGTACACAAAAGCTGCATTTTTCCATAACACCTCTTGAACGAACCGTTACATCCGGGTTTAAAACCATCCGGGTCAGGTCCTGGTCTAACTCTGCGGTGGCTGCTGATATGATGCCCCGCTGGTTATCAGGGAAACTATCTGCACCGTTATAATCGGCCCAATTAAAACGACGTACTTTATAAGGACAATTGTTTGCACAATACTTGGTACCAATACAACGGTTATATATCATTTGGTTTAGTCCTTCGCTGCTGTGATTGGTTGCAGCTACCGGGCACACATTTTCACAAGGGGCATTGTCACAATGCTGGCAGAGCATGGGCTGAAAAACGATGTCCGGGTTTTGGGGATCGCCCGTAAAATACCTGTCAATACGAATCCATTGCATGTCCTGGAACCTGGCTACATCATGTTTACCTACGGTAGAAATATTATTTTCAGCTACACAGGCAACTGTACAGGCGGAGCAACCAATGCACGTATTCAGATCAATGCTCATTCCCCATTTAATTCCAGGCTTGTCAAACGTGGGATACAGTGTGGCATCGCGTGTAAAATTTTCGCCATACCGGCTTAACTCTTCTTCCACCTCTTCGTTCATTTCTCCCGGCCTGGCTGTAAACTGCGCAAGGGTCGTCTCTCTTACAACAGGTCTTCCCTCAGTAATCTGGTGAACTTGTGTCTGTGCAATAGGATAGGTCGTTCCTGTTTTTTCTATGGTTACCGGGGCAGAATACATAACCGTTGATCCATTATACACTGCGAATGGATATACGTTGATACCAACACCGTTTGCTGCGGCACCGATATAGTCCGCTGTTTTATTTTTATCATTACTCTGCCGGCCATACCCAACAGCCACGGCTATTACATTAGGATGAATTCCCGGAATGATGAGTACAGGAATCTCCGTGGATTTGCCGTTGGTTGTGATCTTAATAACAGGTTTTTCCGTATGAACTTCATATTTATCCATATCCCTCCTGCTGAAAATATCTATGTCGAATAACGATTTTCCCATTTGCGGAGATATCATTGCATAATTATCCCAGGTAGCTTTCGATATAGGATCGCTGACTTCCTGCAACCACGCATTATTAGCCCTGCTTCCTGTACCAATTGATACTTTTTGATACAGCACCAATTCTATTTCTGC
>JBDTOV010000147.1:0-13136 GCA_039933035.1 Ginsengibacter sp.
CAATCAATAATTTTTGATCAATTGTATGCTGATAATAAAATTGTACAGTATAAGAGAGAAAGAGTAAGGGCGCATATAAAAAAATATACCCAGGCAGGTGATTGCATACTTGAGCTGAACAGTGGCACCGGGCAGGATGCCATTTGGCTCGCGCAACAGAATTGCCTGGTTCATGCTACCGATATTGCCAGCGGCATGCTTGAAGTTTTGCGGAAAAAAATTATGGATGAAAGCCTTGAGAGTTTCGTAACAACTGAATTGTGCTCTTTTACTACTTTGAAATACCTACGGCACAAGGGGCCTTATGATATGATCTTTTCCAACTTTGCCGGGTTAAACTGCACAGGTAAACTGGATGAAGTACTCGCTTCATTTTCGCCATTGTTGAAACCGAAGGGTATCGTGACGTTGGTGTTGTTACCGAAATTTTGTCTTTGGGAATTCTTATTGCTATTTAAAGGGAAATTCAAAACTGCCACACGGCGTTTCTTAAGTCACAGGGGACGAAGAGCCCGCGTGGAAGATGCTTATTTTAAGTGTTGGTATTATAACCCGTCTTTCATAACGAAGGGCTTAAGGGCTGAGTTTAGGCTGTTGAGTATTGAAGGACTTTGTACCATTGTTCCGCCTTCCTATATTGAAAATTTCCGTGATGAACATCCCAAACTTTTTACCTTCTTAAAAGATAAGGAAGACCGGTGGAAAAGCAAATGGCCCTGGAAATATATTGGCGACTATTATATAATTTCTTTGCAAAAAAAATAAAAATTAAGGTAAAAAGCGAAGGCTTCGGAAATGTACTATAAAGTAATCGCGGCCGGTTGCGTTAATTCCATCAGTTCCTTCACCCTGTTTTCATATTGCTGTACTACTTTAGCCTGGAAATTTTTAGGATTGGGTTTGGAGAAGTGCCTGCTTACCATCATTCCTATCGGCGCGTTGTGAGCATTGAGTTTCCCGCCTGCAGTTTTTTTCTTCCAGCGCTTATCCGTTACCGTCATGAGCCATTTATCAACAAGGTCCCCGGCTTTTGAATTGAATATTTTCTCAAAGCATTTACAAATAGAACTTTTCTTTATTTCCGTTGCGGCATTCGATTCAATTTGATGCGCAGGAAAAAAGCCGGCTGTCCATATGTTGGCTTTCATAAATTTTTCGTGGTGTTGTAAACCCTCCATGGGCAGGAGTGTAACGATCTCCATGGCAGTAAAAATATTCTTTTCCGGAATTTCCATTCCCACTTCGTCTACATAATAATTCATGCAAAACCATTGTTGCTTACCTATCAGATACGAAAGCTTTTTAAAAAGATGTGTTAGCGTACGTGCAATCCAAAGCCGATTGGCTTTTGTAATGATGAAAAAATCAATGTCCGTTTTTTCATCAGCATAATGTTTAGATAATGAACCAGACACGGCGACTGTTTTAATAAATGGAAATTGGCTTATCAGCCTGGCAACTTTCCTGGCAATCGCTAATTGTTTTACCGCCATATGGTTGCCCTTCACCCTTTTATCCATAAGGCTATAATCGTTTTGTAGGGAATAAAATTCATGCAGTTTAAAAACGATGGTATCCCTGGCTAATTCGTTCAATGTTTTATCGATATACGCCTGGTCATATTGACTACAGGCAAACGAACAGATGTCCTGGTTAGTAAGCGGATAATTGAAGTAATCAAAATAAGCCAGTGTTTTTAATATGTCTTGACTAATCGTGTTCAAAAGATTTTTAGTTATTCATGACGAGTTGAGCTTCCTTTTTATTTTGTTTTACCATGCGCCTTAATTTTTGATACTTTAAGAAGGATTGACTGGCCGTTTGTGTGGCAATTACAAAACCATAGTACCCGTCTAAGAAACCCAGGCGTAGAAAATACCCATGAATGAAAGACCATGCGGGGCTCAGAATAATCTTTGACCAGTGTTTCTTTTTTCCTGATTCAAACAACGAATATGCCGCAATGGTGCTCAATTCTGCATTTCTTCTTATATGTTCGTCAACGGAATCATATGCATAGTGTATGATATCGCCTTGTAGAAACCGGGCATGTATATTTTCTTGCAGTTTAATTTTATCATGAGGATTTATCCCTCCCCATGATGCAATACGTTTATCAAACAGCCGTACCTTTTGATTGGGATACCATAATCCGTGCTTTATAAATTTGCCGCAATAATTATTGTACCGGTTCATAAAATAGGCAGGATATCTGAAAGAAAACTTTTCCCGCAAAATCGATGTAACTAACTTCCTGCTTAGGATTTCATCTGCATCCAGGCTTACGACATAATTATATGTTGTGAGCCTAAGTGCTGTATTTTTTTGTTCAACATAACCGGAAAATATTCCTTGTGTAATGAGTGCTCCTTTTTTACGTGCGATGTGAATGGTATTGTCAGTCGAATAGGAATCCAAAACTATAATTTCATCGGCCACCTGCCAGAGAGAATCGATGCAGCGACCGATGTTATCTTCTTCGTTGAAGGTAATGATCATGGCTGATAACTTTTCCATAATGGCAATTCGGGATTGTTTTAATAGAAGAAACGTTTGAAAAGAATAACTGGTTGCCTCCGCAAACTTTCTCAGTCACTGGTGCGTAAATTTGTATTTGAGTCAGTTAATAACAAAAGTGAAAAAAAGAACCCAAAAAATAAAATACCCTTACTGACGTCTAATATATTCTCCGAAAAAGATACAATTAAAAGAATAAGCAGGAATGACAGCAATAAAAAATCCTTTCGCTTTATAGCGATTCCTAATGCGTAATAAAAAAGATACAGGTATACCAACAATCCGATCAAGCCTGCGTTTAACAGGAAACTCAAAAATTGATTGTGCGCATTTAGTCCCAGTAAATAAGATCTATAAAATTTATGTTTAAAATAGGTGTCCTTTAATATGAATTTTTCTGAACCGGTGCCATAGCCTGTCAGTGGAGACTTTTGTATGAGCTGCCATTCCAAACTCCATCTTGACATACGCGACTCCGTTAGGTCACCCGGATCTCTAAATTCCGACAAATCATTTTCGAGATCATAGATGTATCTTTTCTTCAAACTGGTGACCTGTGTTATTATAACGAAAATCAATGTTGTGAAAGACAAAGCCGCAAGGAAAAAGACCACTTTTTTTTTACCCTGTAAAAGGAAAAGCGGGATTATAAGCACCATAATAGTTATAGCAGCAATAAGAGTAGCCCTTGACGAAAGTTGTACCTGCCCGGGTAATAGAACTATTGAGTAAAGAATATATTTTCCTTTTTTAGAATGGTCACCGCGAAAAAACAGGAAAAGAAATATACAAACCGAAAGTAAAACATACATAGCAAAATAAGTTGCATGCAGACCAATAGGCACCGTAAAATTTTGATTGGTAAAGGCTTTTTTTACAATAGACGTTAACGGTAAATGGAAATAATGAATAACCTTAAAGACCTCAAGGTATAGATACAATATAGTGATGGTGCAGGTGAGCCCAAAAATCTCCAGTAGCTGGCATTTATATTTGGCAAGGTTTAAGTTGGTGACCGCGAGAAGGACAGGAAATAACAGGATTGCCAATTGCTGCAGGTTGTTTTTCAAGCCTTCTGATTTATAATTGCTATAAGTGATGGCTAACAGGCTTACAATAAATATGGATGCCGCGATCCATATATTTTTATTCCTCAACGTTTGTAAACTCTCCATTTTAAGATGGATCAACGTATGCGCGCAAAAAACAACCAGTAACCATTCGCTAAAAAACCTGTCAAAAGGCAGTGCGATAAGAAATGCCGCCAATAAGTAATAGCTGATTTTATTTGCCAGGCTGTCCTCTATAATAAATAATCGTTTCATTGTCTGGATCGTATGTAGCAATCTGTAATAAATGTGTTATACTGCTCGATAATATCGGGCCAGTTGTACTTATTCTCAATTTTTAAAAAATTGTTCTTCACCATTTCCCTTTCTTTTTCATCCCGGTTTACAGATTCGATTAAGCATTCAACATCATGGGCCGTTTCGAAATAATATGCATCCTTCTGTAGTATTGCCTGGTTGAATTCATTTTCATGCGCCGCTATTAAGGCGCCACTGCCCATAGCTTCCAGTAATGATGGATTAGTTCCGCCCACCGTGTGGCCATGAAAATACAAATGGGAGAAATATTTTAGTGTATGCGTTACCGTGTTATCGTATACGGCACCTGCGAAAAGAATGCGTTTGTCGGCTTTAAATTTTCGCAGAACCCGTTGACCAAATGAATTACCGGTGTTTCCAATTACAAGAAATTTCTTTTTGGAAGAACTTTTATAAAAGCCATCCAGGATGACCTCTATATTATTTTCAGGTTCCATTCTCGCCATTAGTAAATAATATTCCTGCGTGGAAACATGATAAGGCACTAATAATTCCTGGTCATTTAAGTGTGATATTTCACTTCCGTAAGGAATATATTTACAACTAATATTGTATTTTTTTTGCAGGTAATTTTTAATAACTATCGAATCCGCGATAAAAAAATCACTGCATTGTGTAGCCCATTTTTCAGCATGTTTCAAAAATTTTTTTGTGAGAAAATTGTATTTTGCTCTCTTCCATTCCAATCCATCCATGTTGGAAATTATAACAGTTTTTTTGGGCAGGAACGGCCCCCAGATCGTATTGCTCGTATATCCTAAAAATAAGACAACATCAAAGCATTGCCTGTGCAGGTCCTTTATACAGTTCAAGTCATATATAAACTGTCCCGGAGTGCCCAGCCGGTATTCAGGATCGTAACAATGCATAATACGCACACCATTGAAATCTTTTTTTTGATACGGATGATTGTGCGAATTGTAAACGGTAACATCATGTCCTTTATTGACCAAACCTACCGAAAGACATTCCGCAAGCTTTTCAAATCCACCGTAATAATTGGGAATCCCGCGGCACCCCGCTATAGCAATTTTGAGTTTCATACGGGTACTATTTTTTTATAGGCTTTATACGTGTTGACAGCAGTATTTTGCCATGTGAAATCAGCGATGATCTTCTGTTGGAACTTCGTACATACGGTACCGTTACTGGCGTTGAAGATGGCTTCCTTGATGGAACCAGGTGAAGAAGGTTCGCAATAAAAAGCATGATGTTTAAAATATTCAGAAGCGTATCCCTTGTTGGTTATTACGACATTACAACCCATGGCAGCAGCTTCTAACGAAGAAAGACCGCAGGTTTCAAACCAGCTAGGCAGGATGTGGACTTTTGCTTTTTGATAATACGGTATTAATTCTTCCTGTCGTATGTGGTGTATAAAGTGAATATTTTTTGCTGCAAGGCTGCGGCATTCATCATAATACGTTGCCTGGTTTGTGGCAGGGTTGCCAATGAGATAAAGCTGGTATTCTGAATTATTCAACGCCTTTATAAGATTTATTTGGTTTTTTAATCCTTCAATGCGGGCAACGCATACCACCATACATTTGTCTTTTTCAACAGTAGAAGCGTTGTGGAACAAGCGAGGTTCAATACCGTTCAATATAATGTTATAGGGAGGCGCTATAGCATAGGTTCGCGTTAGCTGACCGTATTCCAGCTCTGAATTGGGTAGTATGAGTGCAGCTTTCTTTAAAACGATTTGTATGCTATTGCGCTGTCCTTTCAGGAGGTACACATAACTTTTCAGGCGTTGTTGTCTCCTGGTCCATCTTGCCATCGTTTTTAAATATTCAATTTGGTCTGGTGAAAAAAATCGAAATATTTTACCTGTGATTCCTTTGCGGTATTGTTTATCAAATTCGGAATAGTCAATTAATAAAGGGGTAACAACAAAAGGTGTTTTGGATTTTTGAATGTGGGGCAATATGTCTGCCGGCCGGATGATACTAAAGAAATGCAACAGGTCATATTCGTCATAGGTAATCTTTTCATGAGTAAGCTTTATATCGACAGCCACGTTTAATTCCTCAAGGTATTTAGCTGTATTCAAAACCTGCAAGGTATCACCACCGCTTGATGAAAAAAGAGAAGACCGGGTTATGAAGGCTACTTTCATGTAGTGGTAAATTTTGGCAGAAGCATCTTATGAAGACGGTGTATAAAAGAAGCGGGGAAGTAACTGAGAAGGTATAACGCATAATTATCCAGCCTGAGAGGATAAACGCGAATGGCTTTTGACAGGGAAGCTCTTGCTTTTGCGGGCTGGTGATTGTTAACTAAATACTTTTTGCCGCATAAAGAATAGTAAGCGCTTTCTTTTATTTTTTGTACATCCTGTCTTTTGATAATATGAAGCAAAATGTCCCCTTCCTCTTTTGTGATAACACCGCGGTGAATAATATCGTGTTTCATTTTCCTGAAAAGACGGCCTCTCCTTTTTTCATCTATTGTAGTGGAGGTCGGGTTAAAGCGGACCTTAATTAAGGGTTGCGGAAGGTTATGGAACTTTCCATAGGTGGGTAAGCAAACCCACAAAAAATAATCCTCGAAATTGTGCGCATATAATGAATAGCCGCCCACCTTCAGAACGGCCTCTTTCCGGTACATCACACAAGAATGAACGAACGGGCAATAGCTGTATATTTTTTTAATGATCTGGTCATTTGTGTGACCGATACATTTAAAATGAAAGAGGTGCTCGCCGCTTTCAGAAATATATTCAGCATCTCCACCTGTCAAAATATAATCCGGGTGCGTTTCTAAAAAATTAAATTGAACTAATAGACGTTCGGGAAAACAAATGTCATCAGCGTCAAATCTTGCAACATATGCTGCCCTTGCATGTAGTAAACCGGTATTAAGAGCTGCTGCAATCCCTTTGTTAACTTCATGGTTGATTATTCTAATTCTTGAATCAGTAAATGAAGAGATAATTTCTTGGGTGTTATCATCGGAGCCATCATTTATAATTAATAATTCAAAGTTCGGATAAGTTTGTTGCAGGACAGAATTGACAGCCTCCCTTATATATTTGCCCGCATTATAAGCCGGCATTACTACCGATATATTCACTACATGGTTATTCATTCCGGAGTTTTTTTTCTTTTATATTCAGAAACATTAACAATTCAAAAAATATGACGATGGATAATTGTTCAAACCAGTAATCAAAAAAGAAAATGCCGGTGATTACTATTATCAATGGTATTCCGAAAGAGAGGTCTCGGAAGTCTTTTAAAAAAAATCCAACATAGAAAATGAGAAAAACGGCCAGGCCGATTATTCCATATTCTGTGATAAGCTGGTCATAAACCGAAGCGGGATTGTTTATTGCAGAATGGTATCCATCCGTTTTACTGAAATAGTAGAGGTATGCGTCAAGATGATTCTGAAGAAACTCATTATTGATGTATGTATAATTTTCCGGCCAGGATCCGGCTATTTTCAACCCGGAAGTCTTGAATGCCAGCTTGGATGAGAAAGTCCCTATTCCGCTACCAGCAATTGCCCTCATGGGATACTTCGACAGGTATTTATAAGTTTGCTGCCAGGCAATTATTTTGCCGGGATACCTCGTATGATATGCCGTATCTGATGACATAACCAACAACCCGGGATAATCATTAATAAATTGATACATATTTTCTTCTACCTGTGTAGTAAAAGATTTATGTTGAAACGTTGGACCGTTAATGTCATCAACGGGAATGGCAAGTTTTGGAGTGGGTGTTGCGGGTACTGAATGTATAAAAGCCAATTTCTTTCGGCTTAACGCTGATATGCTATCGAGGTATAACAGGGCGACTTTTTGTTTCCTTTCTTCGGGACCAAGCGTACTATCCGGTCTGTCTTCAAGGCGAAGCCCGTTTACATTTGCATGTTCGGATGGTTCGTTAAAAATATTCCTGAATGAATTCGCGAGATATTGATTGTTCTGCGGAGATATTTTTGCCAAAAAAATGGCGAGGAAGAAAAGGCAGACCAGGATAAGGCTTTTTTGATCTTTGTCGCTCTGAAAAATGAAAACAAATAATAACGCAGCGCATAATACCAGGTTAGTAATATTGCTTCCTGTGAGTAAGAGGACAATCATGCATAAAAAAGCTAACACAGCCCTTTTGCGACTCAAAAAATAGATAATGCCGAATGAATTCAACACAGCATTGGTGGTGGAAGTATCGAAAGAAATGCCCCTGATATAATCCCCGGTTCCAATAAAATACAACTGGTATTCTCCCTGGTAGAGATAAGGATTTATAACACCTGTTTTACCAATAATGATCAATAACGTTCCTAACGAAATAATTGCATTGATAATAAAAAACACGGAGATGGTTTGATGAATAACCTGAGGATCAAGAAGCTCAACAGATAGTTTTACCTGGTGAATGGCAAGAATGCTTAACAACCAGAAGCCAATTCCTGCGACGACAACCATGCTATAGTTGAGGCTTTTTATTTGGGGTGTGATACAATAATCAAGAACACCGATACCAATAATAAACAAATAAAAAAGGGGCAGTCTTGACCTACGAAAGCGAAAGCCAAATTTAAAGTCAGTTTGCAGAATATAGATCAATATGATTGCTGCAATTTTTACAACAAGTTTTACATTTAAAAAGAGTAAAAGGAAAACAAGAAGTTTCCAGTCAATTGCTTTAACTGCTTGCTTCCTTTTCGTTACGTGTGTTTTAAGAATCAACCGATGATGTTTTGAAAAATTTGATTTGATATCCTTGTTCTCATTAGAATGTTAAACGTAACATCATTGATAGGGGTTGCCAGCTACAATGCGGCAAGGCGTTTAATGTGCAACCAGTCCCGGAAATTAATTTGCCGGCTGATAGTTAGTAAAAAAAAGAAGCATACAAATGAAAACATAAAGATGGCCGGCGCGCCCGTAAAAAGTTGACTACCCAAAATACCGCTTACAAGGGAAGCTACGGGGCAAATTAAAATGGCGAAATCATTCTTCTTACCCCAATCAATGTTCGTCTTTAACCTAAACAAAAGAAATTGAATTGAGATAGCCAGCAAATAACCTATAGCAGCGCCCTGCCCGCTAAAGCCGGGGATTAAAATAATATCAACAATGAGATTGATTAAAAAAGCGGTCAGGAAGATGTAGAAAATCATTTTGAGTTTTCCTTTCGCAAAATTGATAGTCCATAAAAAATTATTAGCGTATATAAAAGGCATGCAGGCCGACAAAATAAAAATTGTGTTGCGGTTCACAGCGCCGTATTTGTTATTTGTGATAAAATCAACAACAGGTACCCAAAGAATATTGAGGACTAAGGCAACCAGGGAAGAAATGATCATTTCAAATCTGAATAAAATTGCCAGTATGGTTTCTTTTGCCGCCAAATCGTGTAGAGAAGACGGGTGGAATATTCTTGTAAATCGTGGAATTAATATTGGCGCAATAACAAGCAAGGGTAATGAGGCAACTTCAAATACTTTAAAGGCAAAACTATATTCTGCCAAGGCAATATTGGAAGCAAGGATTCCCAGGAATATCCAATCGAAACGGGCAATAGCAGAAGTAAAAATTACGACGCCGGCCTGTGGAAGAGATTCCTTTATGAGTTTGAAATAACTGTTTCTGCTAACGGATACCGTTAAAGGAATTTTTAATATTTTTTTGGTTAGGGTACATGAAAGAATGAACTCGGCAATATCACCGGTTATAAAAATGATCACCATATAAGCCAGGGAAAGATGGAAGCAAAAAGCAAATACAATCAAAAGAATACTTCTTACGATATTGGAACTGACGGACATGTAAAGCAATAGCTTGAATTTTTCGAGGCCATTTGTTAGTTGTTTGAATGGTGAGGCAAAAAAAATCATCAGCTTACCAAGTCCCAGAAAAAGTAGCAACTGGTGATGAAAACCAGGAAAAGCAAGAGATACCAGTAATAATGTTAAATAGAAAAGACCACCTGCCAGCAATACATGAAGGAAATAAACAGACAGCATTTTTTGAGGACTAATTCCCTCAGCAATTTTTTTTACAACCACCTGGTCGATACCCAAAGAAAGAATGCTGAACGCAGTAAGTAAGATAGCCAGCGACCAGTTAATTTCACCAAAATCATCTTTTGAAAAGAAAATAGACAGTATATAAAAAATTACCAATCCACAAACCTGGTTGATGATCATCTGCAAGGTATTGGCAGATAAATCTTTTAATAATTTCCTTGTCATAATTTAAGAAAAAGGCTTTCTTGTAAGAAAGCCTCCTGTTTTTATTTTCAAAGGGATCATTATTTAAAGTAATGCAATAAAAATGTTTATATAATTTTTAGGTTTTTTAAGTCTTTTCAGGAAACTATTTTTTAAATGGTTTCATTGTTACTGTAAAAAGAATGCCTGCACTGTTTAATTTTATTTTGCCAGCGCCTATTCCGCTTAGTGGTAATTTCAGATAAGGTTCGGCGGCTAACGAAAACCTTTTATTCGGGGTATATTCATAGCCGGCCGACAGATCCAGCACAGAAAAGTAGTGTTGGTTTTTATTGCTTACTGACCAGTATTTATCATAAGTATTTCCTGACGGATATTTATAATTATATACATACGATTCTTTTTTCATCAGGTAAGAAGAGAGTCCTGCAGCCGCAAACCAGTTATGATTTTTCACCTTCCCGAAATTGTAGTCAACTATAAGCGGTATCTCATATACTTTACAATTAGCGTCAATACTTTGCAGGTACGTATAGTTAATTGAACTTCCCGGTTGAGTGTGATAATCATTTTTGCCAACTGAATAGATTTTTTTAGCAATATAAAATCCGGTTCGTAATGTAAACCTGCGTGATAAATCATAGCTCAGGCCTGCACCATAAGCTATAGTTAATTTCCCTGCCTTACTAACCGTTAAGCCACTTGCGTCGGGGCCGGCGCTCAAACTTATTCCAAGATTATTTCCAAAACTTTTATTGATCTTAGTTTGCTTGCCGGTACTTTTTGATTCTTTAGGATTTTCTGCTTTCGCCATCTCCTTATTTTTCGTACTATCTTGCTCGCTGGAGACGGAAATTGTATTAAAATCATCATTTGTTACTGGCACTTTTGACGCACTATCATTTGATGTTGCCGGGGTACCTGGTGATTTGTCCCCGTTATCTAATGGACTTGTTACAGCGGTTACGTTTTTGACACTTGTTTTGCTGGTTTCATTTTTTTTAATACTTATGTGCTTATTACTGCTGCTATTTTTTAAAATAATTTCCTGGTTGGCATTGATCGTGTTACTACCGGGAGCAACTGGTTTTTGTTGTTTAGTGTTACTAAGTTTGTTTAGGGGTACCGCTGCGGCACCATGGTTCTTATTGTCATTATCTGCCGACGGTTTGTTTGTTGGCACGCCTGCCTTTTTATCATCACCTTCCGGAATATTTTTTGAAAACGTGTTAGAAGAAAATATGGAGGGACTGCTTTTGTCACGGGAATAAAAAATAAAAAATAATCCTGTACAAACTATGACGGTAAAAAGAAGGAGAAAAAATATCCTCCTTTTGCCCTTTTTTTGGGGCAGGTGTTCATCGAGCATTTGTTCCATCCTGTTCCACGCCTCATCATTATAAGCCGGGTGGTACTGATCTGCAGCTTCACTAATCCTTTTATTTATTTCTTCATCCAACATTTTTTGCTCTTGTAATTTTATTGTCTTTTTTTAAAATATTTTGTAATTGCAGTCTTGCCTTTGAAAGATTAGATTTCGAGGTTCCAATAGCAATACCGAGTTGGCTTGAAATCTCTTCATGGCTGAAACCATCAATAATAAACAGGTTCAAAACCGTACGGTAGGCCGGTGAAAGATCCCTGATAGCCTGTATGATTTCATCATAAGAAATCATATCAAAAACATCTTCTTCATTTGTCGGGACGAAAATCATAGTGGAATCTAACTCTGCTGTAAAGGCATGTTTATGATACTTCCTGTTATGGTCTATCGCTGTGTAGATCATAATTTTCCTGAGCCATCCTTTAAATGAATTCAGCTCATCCTGGTATGCGGGCCGGTACCGGTGGATCTCCTTAAAAATTTTCAGAAAGCCATCATTAAAGATTTCGATTGAATCTTCCTTTTGCCTGGTATAGCGATCGCAAATTGCCATACCATAACTATAGAAGGAGTCATACATTTTTTTTTGACTCTCCCTATTATTCAAGGTACAACCTCTAATAAGCGTATTTAGTTCATTTGCTGATATCAAGGGTATTGTTTCTGTTATAGTAATCGGCAATTCGACCATTAAGGTTGCCACTGTTAAAATAATTAATATTTGAGAAGTTTCCTAACCACCTGGTATAGCTTTGATTGTAAAATAAATGCTGAGGACAATTCATATTAAAATTCCGGTTTGAAAGAAAATACAATTGTGAATTTTTTCCATAGGAAAAGTTGTTCCCTGGTTACTCCTACTTACCGGGTTACGTAGATTATGAAACGCATTCGGAAATTCATTTTTCAAACCAGGTAAACCTGCTTCCGATGAAGAAACAACTATTTGTCACGTGTGCTTCATCTGGTCTTTGTATGAAATAATAAATGCCCAAATCATTCAATTGATTCCGGGTCAACAACAACATATTTGATACTCTCTGTTCCTTTTCCAATAGAATAAGAGTAGCTGATGTGCAATAGCCCGTCATCCGTTTGTATGAGGCAGGGATATGAAAAACGGCCATTCTTTTCCTGGTCGTTTTCAAGCGTTCTTTTCCATTGCCAGCTTTGTCCTTCATCGTCCGAGAGGTATAAACTAATGCGGTATCTTCCATCATCCTCATCGTTTCCTACAAAAGCCCAGCGGCCATCTTTACAAACAAGTAATTCAACACTCGCTTCGTTGGGGATATTTGTTTTTTGGGCAGCGGACCAGCTATAGCCATTATCAGCAGATTCGCTCATTTGTACCCTTGAAGGTGCATCTCCGTTATCTCTCATAAATGCCAGGATATTACCATTCTTTTTTTGAACAAGGGCAGGCTGCACATTTCCTCTTCCGACAATGGGCAGGCTTGCATGCCAGGTATCCCCATCATCATCGGAGATAGCTACCATGGACATATTAAAGCCATCAGAATAAAGTGGTAGCAATATCCTGTCACCTGCGAGCTTCAAGGCTTTGATCCTTGTCATCCAGCCTGTGCTTCTTTTTTCCAGGTCCTTGCTGGCGTCAATAATCATATTATCATATTTCGGTGCATACGATCCGT
>JBDTOV010000148.1:0-13115 GCA_039933035.1 Ginsengibacter sp.
AGGCTAATAATTTGTTTGGCTATAAACAACCCGATTCCCAGGCCCTGCCCATGAATGGATGGGCCATTTTCCCGGTAATAGCACTCAAATATTTTATTTCGATTTTTTTTATTAATTCCCGTGCCATAGTCTTTTACTGAAACCTTCAGCGTATTATTTTCAATCGCGGCATTTATGAAGACTTTACTTTCTTTCGGAGAATATTTGATTGCATTGGTAAGCAGGTTAATAATTACCTGCTTTAAACGATCCTCATCGCCTGAAATTTTCCGACGTATCGGCAGGTTTCTTGCAATTTTACGTTTTGAGGCAGTAATCTGCACACTTTCAATAGCCTCGTCCAGCATCACATCAAAATCGAAACTACTAATATTGAGTCCCAGTTTGCCATCTTGAATTTTGCTTGCGTCAAGCAATTCGTTAACAAGATTGTTAAGCCGGTTAAGAGTCACATTCGCTTTTTTTGCATAAATCACATCGGGATCATTTTTTTGCTGCATGCTGGTTTCAACTAACTGTAAATATGCCTTTGCTGACGTAAGCGGGGTTCTCAGTTCGTGGCTGGCTATGCTTATAAATTCATCCTTAGCCTTCTCCCTGGCCTTTTGTTCTTCAATGTCGGTTGCGTTTCCCACCCAGGATAACACGTGGCCCGCATCATTTATAATGGCTGTTGCGCGGCAAAGATGCCAGCGGTACATACCATCACTTTTTCTTTTTAATTGAAATTCAATATTAAAATTTTCAAGTGTTCGCACGGAATGTTCCCAGGCACTAACGACATCTTCTACCTGTTCTGGTTTAACCAGGGGAGTCCATCCCCCCTGCAGAGCCTGGCCTAATGACATACCCGAATACTCGACAAAAAAATGGTTAAAATAAGTGAACGATCCATCCGCTGATGCAGAAAATGTTACCTGGGGCATCGATTCCAGGATCAATTTGAGTTTTTGAAAATCCTGTATTTTTTCTGCCTCTTTTCTCAGGGTGATATCATCAAGTGCCAGTAAAATCAGCCGCCTTCCATCTTCCTCTTTCATCGGCCGGGCGTTAAAGCAAATGGTTCGTGTGCCAATAGATGGGAGTGTATGCCTAAGCTCCCGTTCAAGAGATTTTTCGTTTTGTTCATGGCTCTTCAAAAGATACTCTTTCAGGCCGGGAACATCCCAACTATTCTTTTGAAGTTGGAACAGATCTTTGCCAAGCGTTTCTTTTTCAGTTAATGAAAATATATTGTAAAATGATCTATTGGCACTTCTTATGGTAAAGTCTGCATTAAGAACCAATAAAGGCTCGTGTATGGTGGATACCATGGTTTCTGCGTATATGCGTGCCCGGTTGTATTGTTCGTTGCGGTCAAAGAGTTCCTGGTTTACCGTTATCAATTCTTCATTGGTACTTTGTAATTCTTCCTTACTCGTTTCCAGCTCTTCATTTAGGCTTTGGAGCTCTTCACTACCACTCAGTAATTCCTCATTAGCACTTTGTAATTCTTCATTGGCGGTTTCCTGGTCTTCAGCAATGGCGCGCATATCGTCACGGGTCTGAACAAGATCTTTTTCCAGTTGTTCAATCCTGGTATTTTTAGCGTCATCTAATTTACTGCTCCCTGGTCTTTTATTACTTTTAAACGGCACCCCGTTATCGGTAGCAACAGGTGTTTCTTCATAGTCGTTAAAGAGAATAAGAAAATGGAGATCGATTGTATTCAGTAAAGGGATAACTTCTATGCTGACAAAACTTTTAGACTTGTCAAGGGATATACCGGTTTTAGTAAACGGCTTCATCGTATTCTTTGCAGTGTTCAATGCTTTACGCAATTCAAAAGACAACGATTCGCGGGCCATTTTAAGGATATTCAGACTTGCCTTACCGGGTGCAGGTTCCAGGAAAGCACCGGTGGAACCACGAAACTGCACAATATCCAGGTATTCATTTACAATAACTCCGGGCGGTGTATATTTTGACAATAGAATATCATCTGCACTTTTTTGAAAATCATTCTTTTTGCTCTCGTTGCTTCTTATTGAATAATCTCTGTTACGAAGCGTTTCTTCACGTGCGAGAGAAGCAACGTTCATAAATTTACCGGTATTAGCTTTCTTCGAGTATAAATTATCTTTTTCCCCAACAGGTTGAAAAAGCTCCGATGCAGTTCCTGCAGTTTCTGACTTTCCTAAAAAAAGAAACCCCTTTTCATTCAGCGCGTAATGAAAAATGCTATAAGCTTTCTTTTGAAGGATAGGCTCCATGTAAATAAGTACGTTGCGGCAACTGATCAAATCTATTTTTGCAAAAGGCGGATCTTTCAGAAAATTATGGGATGCAAAAACACACATGTCCCTGATAATTTTTTTAATCTGGTAACTTCCATCCGTCTTTGTAAAAAATTCGTGGAGCCTCCGTTCGGAAACTCCTTCAAGTTGTTTCTGGGTATAAATGCCTGACCTGGCCTTTGCTATTGCCTGTTCAGATATATCGGTAGCAAAAATCTGAACTTTAACCGAAGAAATCTTATCACTTAAAAATTCGTAAAGATAAATGCCCAGTGAATAAGCTTCTTCGCCGGTAGAGCAACCTGCTACCCAA
Organism: Ginsengibacter sp.; assembly: GCA_039933035.1. Lineage (GTDB taxonomy): Bacteria > Bacteroidota > Bacteroidia > Chitinophagales > Chitinophagaceae > Ginsengibacter. The sequence goes on from JBDTOV010000148.1 coordinate 2,590, forward strand.
ATACGCATTGGGTTAACAGACGATTTTCCCTTAATTAAGTCAGGGAAAACTGTTTCACAAACGTTTCCAAAAGTTTTGGCATCGCGAAAGAAAGACGTAACCGGAATTAAGAGGTCCCGAAATAAAATGTTTTGCTCCTCATGGTTTTGCTGCAAATATTTATGATAGCCTGAAAGGCTTTCGAGTTTAAGTATTGCTGTCCTTCGCAAAATGCGCCTGCGAATAGTCGTCTGTTTATAAAAATTAAAATCAGCGCCGAAATTCAGCCGCAAAAGCGATAGAATACGCCTGTAACTTTGTTCTTCGTTTTTTGTATCCGGCATGGGATTGCCATCGCCTTCGACCCTATCAAGAGTTTGCATAATTGAGCGCAAATGTTTTGGAATATCTGCCGGTGCCAGTATAAAATCAACTACCTCCGCTCTTATAGCATTTTGAGGCATATCTTCATAGGCTGCTGATTCATCTTGCGCTATGGTAATTCCACCGTGGTCTTTAATTTTTTTTAACCCCGCCGTTCCATCGGTTCCGGTCCCGGATAACACAACTCCTATTGCCTTATCCTGGTGCACTTCAGCAAGTGAGGAAAAAAAAATATCGATAAGCATATTTTTTCTGTCTCCGGGTCTTTCAGTTAATTGTAATATGCCGTCATTTGCTACCAGAATTTTATTTACCGGTATTATGTAAATATTATCAGGCTCAACTTTTACATTATCACTTACTTCATGAATGGGTACCGTCGTCTCGCGTTGCAGAATTTCAGTTAAAGCGCTCGTATGCCCCGGATGTAAATGTTGTACTAATATATAAGCCATCCCCGAATCCTCAGTAATGGCATTGAGTAAAAGCTTAAATGCTTCGAGACCGCCTGCAGAGGCGCCAATACCAACGACGGGAAAGGTGTTTTTTGATAAAATTTTTATAGAATTCCCGGATACTTTGGACATCGGCAAACTTTAAAAACTGAACAGGAAAAGGAACAAAAGTAAACCTATTACTAAAAATTGACATCTACTCCCAGCGATTTTAAAATACTAATGCCTTTTGGAGTTAACCGCCAGTGTGATTGTGTATAATTTTTTATGTTGATTTCTTCAAAAGTTACCAATTCTCTTTTAATCAGGCCTGCGAAGGATCCCCTGATATCAACTGGCCCATACGGAATACCATGATTTTGCATAGCGAAGGCTTCAACTAATGAAAGGATCATCAATCTTGATAATCCGGATTTTTTTTCGTTTTCAGTCATCTGAAAGACTTTTGAATTCATAACAGCAAGGTAATATTTTTTTATGTCCCCGCAAGGTCTCTTCTTCTGTGTATGTAAATAATGATCAACTTCTTATCAGTTGTACAGAGCGTCCTGTCATAGTAGCAAGGTGGCAAAAATTTCATTTGCTTTTTTGGATAGTTAGGTCTTCAAAATATCCGGGAGCCAGGGAATTATCATTTCGAAGCAAGGGTATTAGGTAGCTTATAGATAGCAGGGTCTAAAGCATTATAAGATAATCTCAAATTTCTTACAGGCCGAGTTCTTTAAACGGATCCCAAAACAATTTCTCAAAATCTACGACCGTATCATGCTCAACTTTTATTTTTTCTTTCAGCAACAACTCTTCCATACGGGTTGGGGTTCCAAAATGCGCTTTACCGCTCAGCATACCGTTGCGATTTACTACACGGTGCGCCGGCACTTTAGGGCGTATACTATGTCCGCCGTTCATTGCCCAACCTACCATGCGGGCCGAAAGCCTGGTGCCCAAATAATTTGCAATAGCTCCATAAGAGGTAACCCTTCCCTTTGGTATCTGTCGCACTACGGCATAAACATCTTCGAAAAAACTGTATTGTCTTGTAGTAGCCCGCGGTGATTCCTTCTTACTATTTTTACTACTTTTTTTTGTCATGAATCAATTTACTTTTCAGGGGTTCCGGTACGTTTTCAAAATTGTAAGGGCAATGCCTGCAACCATTGCCACAGCAGTAGCCTCTTTGCCGGTGATATTTTTCGGTGAAGACAAGGAAATTATTTTCGTTGTAATAAAAATGAATGCCTTCCAGAAAATTATCATCGCTATGTTTCATTTATTTTTTCTTTAAAATATTATCAAGCGCTTCGCCTGCATCCGTTATTTTTTCCGGCAAAGAAAAACATAGATAAAAGACTTTTTTACTTTTGGCAATATCAAGACGTTCATAATGGGTCGTAATATTTAATTCAGGCAATCTTTTCTCTTCATTGTAAACATCATCAAAGTCTAAAATTAATATAAGCTTATACAATTCAATAACCGTCCTTGTAAAATTATACAAATCAGGAGAATCAGTTTTTAAATGAATTATACCACCGGGTTGTAATATTTTATGATACAAATTCAGGAACCGGGGATGGGTTAGTCTTTTTTTAGCCTTTGAAATTCTGAGTTGCGGATCCGGAAAAGTAATCCATATTTCTGCTACTTCGTTTGTGGTAAAATACGTATCTATTTTATGGATTTGGGTTCGAAGAAAGGCAACATTCTGTAAATTATTGTCAAGCGCGTATTTAGCCCCTACCCAAATACGATTACCCTTTATATCGACTCCAATGAAATTCTTTTGCGGAAATAGTTGCGCAAGGCCTGTTGCATATTCCCCCTTGCCGCAAGCCAACTCCAGTAAAACCGGATTACCGTTTTTAAAATGTTCATTCCATTTCCCCGCCATCATTTCCGGGTATTCCAGCACATTAGGGAAAGTTTTTATCTCGCCAAATCTTTGTAATTTTTTTTGCGCCATAGTATACAAAAGTAGGTGGTGAAATTTTAAAAATATGCAGGAGAAATAGCGGGATTACATACTTTACCTTCTCTTTTATTTCATTTACCGACTTTTTATCCGGCTAAACCTAAACGAACTTTTAAGGCAAAGCTGCAGGGTATACATTTGTTCTATCTAATTGAAAATAAAACGAAGTTATGGAACAGAATGAAAAAGACATGAACAGGAATGGCGGCGGAGGAACCCACAGGATGTGGAGTGGGCTTTTGCTCCTGGGTGCCGGTGTTTTGTTATTGGCTTATAAAATGGGCGCACCTATACCGGGTTGGGTATTTTCCTGGCCGGTGTTGCTTATAGCTATCGGGTTATTGACTGGCATTAAAAGCAGGTTTCATAACCCCGGTGCTTTTATAATGCTGGTAGTAGGTGGTATTTTTTTAATTGATGAAACGAGTCCTGAACTTAACTTTCACAATTATATCGTGCCGGCAATACTTATCGGCGTGGGTCTTATTTATATTATGCGGCCCCGGCCCCGTTATAATAGATTACGAAGAATGAAACGGCGCCGAATGTATTACGACGATCCACCATTTGCGGATAATAAAATGCCACCAGTTGACATGGGAACCCAAAGCGGTACCCAGGAAGAAGATGCCGAATATATTGAAATAAATGCCGCTTTTGGAAGCGTAAAAAAATTGATTCTTTCTAAAAATTTTAAAGGAGGAGAAATAAATTGTTTTATGGGCGGAGCAGAAATAAACCTTACGAAGGCTGATTTGCAAAAGCCCGCCAGGCTTGAGGTTAACAATGTTTTTGGGGGTACTAAATTGATTGTGCCGTCCAACTGGGATGTCAAAAATGAGGTTACCGCTGTATTTGGGGGTATTGAGGATAAACGGAACATTTCCTCGGCAACACCTGATCCGGATAAAATATTGGTGCTGAACGGAACGTGTGTATTTGGTGGTATTGAAATAGCCAATTATTAATTGCCGGTACCTTTCAGGTTAACTATTGCATTAAGTTTACTCATCTTATAAAATCGAATGTATGAAATGGTATCTTGCAAAACTGGTTTACCGGATTATTTGCGGAGAAGGTGCGCACACGCCTCAGTTTGATGAGCAGTTGCGGCTCGTACATGCAGAAGATGATCTGCATGCTTTTCAAAAAGCGAGAACAACCGGCCACCGCGAAGAAGACAATTTTTTAAACAGTACACATAAGCCGGTACACTGGAAATTTATTGACGTTTCAGAGCTACATCCACTGACAGAACTGATTGATGGCGCGGAATTGTACTCACGTATTTGTGAAGAGGAAGAGGCAGATCGTTATATTCGGGTGACCAAACAAAGGGCTTCGCACATTCTTGAAAACAGTATGCATAAATGCCTTCCGCTAAATTAATACCCTTGAGCAGTAGAAGTACACCAGATAAAAAATTAATTGTGGCCGGTATTATCTGTTGGGCGATTATAACCATAGTTTATTCCATAATCTTAACGAGCATATTAAAAAATTTCAACCTTACTGAAATTGAGGTAATTGTTGATGCAGCCGTTAATAATATATTACTTACCGGAAGTTGCATTCTTATTCTTAACAACATGCGGTATTATTTACCCAGGAGGGAAAAATATTGGTATGTTTTAACGATAAGCCTTGCCTTAAGCGGCGTTTGCACCTTGCTGGCCAGGGGAATATTATGGCTGATATTCAGGGCAGATGCACATTATATAGAAACGTTAGGTCAGTCTCAGGGGATACGTTTTGGTATTTCATTTCTATTGATAGGCTGCATGTCAATGATGAGTTTGCTATGGTATACCCAGGAGGAACAGCAAACAATGAATGAAAGAAAAACAGATTCAGAAAGGCTCGCAAGGGAAGCGGAATTATTTAAATTAAGGCAACAGTTGCATCCCCATTTTTTATTCAATAGCCTGAACTCTATAAGCGCCCTCACGGGCACACAGCCGGAAAAAGCAAGGCACATGATACAGCAGTTAAGTGATTTTTTAAGGGGCACCTTAAAAAAAGATGATCAGCAATGGAGCACGCTGGAAGAAGAAATACAATACCTGCGGCTTTATCTTGACATAGAAAAAGTGAGGTTTGGCCATCGCCTTCAAACAGAAATAACGTATACTGACGAAGTGTTATCCCATAAATTACCCGCCTTACTGCTGCAACCGGTCGTGGAAAATGCAATCAAATTTGGTTTATACGATACTACAGGAGAGGTATTAATAACGTTGGAGGCTACCGTCGCAGAAAATAATTATTTAAAGATTACGGTGCGCAACCCATTTGATCCTGAAACATCGCAGCCACTAAAGGGGACAGGTTTTGGCTTGTCTTCTATTCAAAGAAGGTTATTTCTGTTGTTTGCAAGGCATGACCTTTTAAGCACACAGAAAGACCAATATTTTTTTATTACAACGATCCTAATACCCCAAAAAATATGAAGGTGATAATAATTGATGATGAGCCGCTTGCAAGAAGCATCGTAAAAGAATATTTGCAATCGTACGGCGATATTGATGTGGCAGCAGAGTGTAACGACGGATTTGAAGGAATGAAAGCCATTCTACAGCATGAGCCGGGCCTTATTTTCCTTGATATACAAATGCCTAAAATCAATGGCTTTGAGATGCTTGAACTTATTGAAAACGCTCCTGCAGTAATTTTTACCACTGCCTTTGATGAATTTGCAATTAAAGCGTTTGAGTTAAATGCGACAGATTATCTTCTAAAACCATTTAGCAAAGAGCGGTTTGATAAGGCGGTCCAAAAATATCTTAATCAACCGGTACTCACTGCATCAAAAGCTGTAATAGAAACGGCGGCACAATCAGCTGGCCAGCAAAATCGCGTAGTAGTAAAAGATGGAAATATGATTAAAATCATACCGGTGAACCAAATTCATTACCTGGAAGCCGCGGATGATTACGTAAAAATTGTAACGGCAGAAGGCTCATTCTTAAAGAAAAGAACGATGAATTTTTTTGAAGCGTCCCTCGGTACGCATCATTTTGTGCGCATACACAGGTCTTATATTGTAAATACACAGCTTATAACCCGTATTGATCCATATGAAAAAGATGGCCACCTTGTTCTGTTAAGCACAGGAGCTAAACTCCAGGTGAGCAAGGCCGGATATGCCAAATTGAAGGACGTGCTCGGCATATGAAAATACCAACCATTTTGAATGCGCATAATATTGGATTTTATAGAGGAATTTTGCCACGGAAACTGGAAAAGCTTTGGTCGTTTTTATTAATAGTATCGGATTCACAGCATTTGTACTGGTTACATTATGCTCTCCATCCTATACATTTTTGCATTATGATCGTGCGCGGAATATCTTCCCCTTTCGACTGGGGAAATATGGGCAAACATCTGCCAACTATCCGGTTTTTTGGAATCCATATTCAGATTATAAGGTCTTTTTACTATGATTCGTATAGACGAGGTTTTTTTATTCATTTTCTTCGTCCGGACCAGCAGCTAAAAATTTATTAAAATCAAGCCTTCACGTACATCTTTATAGCTTTGAAGAATATTCTTTAAAGTAGTTTATCGTAACACTTGAGGCATAATAGATTACACAATGTTTTAATACATAGCCGAATAAAAATTTAAATTTTGCATTTTCCTGAAATGGTGTAGTTTTTGCTGCGATAATTAGATTATGAAAAGAGTAATTATTGTAGATGACAATTCAGATATACTTTGGGTTGTGGAAACTGTACTAAAAAGATATGGATATGAAGTGTTGGCTTTGCCAAAAGGGGAAGATGTACTGCCAAAAATAAAATCTTTTTGCCCGCAGCTTATTTTGCTGGATGTTTTTCTTTCCGGGATTGATGGAATCGAAGTCTGCAATAGATTAAAGGAGAATTCGAAAACAAAGGATATACCCATCATAATGTTTTCTGCCCACACCAATTTTACTGATATTCAAAAATTTTGTAAGGCTGACGATTTCATTGCAAAGCCCTTTGATGTAAAGGAACTTGTCAGGAAAATTCAATACCAGATTGAAGCAAACCATGCCTGATATATTTTGTGAGCTTCATAATTAGTTTTAATTTAAAAAGACGAGGACAGATTTTAAAAAATCGGCGCTTTCAAATCGATTAAAATTCTATCCATTCCTTTTGTTCCCGGTTGTATGTTGCTATGAGCCAATTAGATCAAGTATCCGGCTCGTAGAAAATCAGGATAACCAAAAATCCATACCATTCAAGTGATTTTTCGAATAGGTGTGGTAATTATCCTGCCAGATAGTTGTTTAATTACATTAGGAATTGTTTCTCCATGAGATTTTTATACATTCATAAAGCGGACATAATTGGCCTTGTTTTATAGAGGTTAACCGGGATGAATTTTTCCGCAAAAAAAGGTGGAACCCTTTTCGCGCTGAATGGTCGTTTGAAAGTACCTTTATATTTAGTATACCAAAACAATTTATTGTACTATTAAATAAAATTTATGATACCAACCTCAACTGTATTACCAAAATATTTTAAGTCTGCAATCTTTTTTTCTATAATTGTCATGATTGTCGCTTGCTCTTCTTCTAAAAAAAATATCGTTACACCTCAGGGATGGGTTGTAATTGGTGAAACCAAAGCCAATTTTGTAAGGGAGACCGATATAGTAAAAGTGTACAGCCTTGACCGCTTTACGGATCTACGCTTCAGGGTAGAAGACAGGACACTTAAAATAAGTGAGATGACTATATATTTTGAAAATGGAGATAAGCTTACACCAAAGATGGAGGATGTTATAGAACCAGACCAATACAGCCGCGTGATCAATATCGCTGATAATGGAAAAAGAATAGACAGGCTTGAATTGAAATACAGAACCACCGGAAGTATCTTAAAAGGAAGAGCTAAAATAATCATCATCGGTAAGCAATACTCTGGTTTTTGATATTGAATTATGGACTTTGATTAAGCTGCTTTTTCTATTTCTGCCTCTTGATTTCTGCATTACCGCTTCTATATATTAATTCGGTAATTACCATAGGAACATCTTCATTATGTAATATCCCTTCCTCAGTTCACAAATTCCATTGAAATTGCAAATGAGGATTCTAAATAAGGGGGTTATTGTTTAACCTTTCTTTAACCATGTAACAAATACATTTGCCACTTAACCAGAATTTATGAAGAAAATTGTTTTTGTAGTATTTAGTTGCCTGATTTTTTCTCTTGCTTTTTCCCAGGATGATCCGACCACAGCCGCACCAAATACACAAAAAATTACTTTGTCTAACCGGCCAAACGATCACCTGCTAATACAGCTTTCTTCCGACCATTGGACAGGGATGCCTGATAGCATCAGCAATCACCAAAAGGGTTTTTCCCGTGGGTTTAGCGCTTATTTTATGTTAGACAAGCCATTCAGGTCGTCGCCTAAATTCAGCATTGGTTTCGGGTTGGGTATCAGCACCAGTAACATTGTTTTTAAAAGGGAAAGTATCGATCTTAAATCCAGTTCCACCTTATTACCATTTACGCCGGTAGACTCTACAAATCATTTTAAAAAATATAAATTGGCCACCGGTTTTCTTGAAGTGCCTTTGGAATTCAGGTATTCTTCAAAACCGCTCCAACCTAATAAAAGTTTCAAGATGGCAGTGGGTCTAAAGGTAGGAACTATCGTTAACGCACATACGAAAGGAAAGACCCTGCAGGATAAAAATAATAATACACTCAGTGCCTATATTGAGAAAGAAAACAGTAAGCACTTTATAAACGGAACACGCTTCATGGCAACCGGCAGGGTAGGTTATGGTATTATTTCTTTATTTGGTTCCTTCCAGGTTAATAATGTTTTAAAAGATGCTGCCGGCCCGGCTATGCACTTATACCAGGTAGGCCTTACCATAAGCGGCCTTTAAGTCTTCGTTTTTTTTTTCAATTGCCACGGGAAGTTTAATTTACTATCGTTAAGGAAATCGTTTGTTATTTTTGCCAATAAACATTTCATTTGATAGAAAAAAAAATAAAAAATAATACGACAATTAATGCGGTACTAATAGGCGTTATTCAACAGGATCAATCGGAAGCGCTTGAAAATGAATACCTGGAAGAACTCAGGTTTTTGGCCGAAACGGCGGGGGCCAACACCATAAAGATTTTCACACAAAAACTCTCCCATCCTGACAGCCGCACATTCGTTGGAAAGGGGAAACTTGAAGAAATTAAGCGCTACATAGCAACCAAAAATGTGGAACTTGTAATCTTTGATGATGAACTTACCGGGTCGCAGATTGCCAATATAGAAAAAGAACTGCAGGTACAAACCATTGACCGAAGCGACCTGATACTAGACATATTTGCCGCACGGGCTAAAACCGCCCAGGCAAAAGTGCAGGTAGAACTGGCACAATATCAATATATTTTACCCAGGCTAAAAGGAATGTGGAAGCACCTGGAAAGACAGGGAGGTGGTATAGGAAGCAGGGGACCCGGTGAAACAGAAATTGAAACGGACAGGCGGATCGTGAAGGACAAAATAGGCCTCTTACGGAAACGGTTAGCCGAAATTGATAAGCAGTCGTTTACACAACGAAAAGAGAGGGGTGAATTTATAAGGGTGGCGCTTGTCGGGTACACCAATGTGGGTAAATCGACTATAATGAACCTGTTGAGTAAGAGCGATGTATTTGCTGAGAATAAATTATTTGCGACGCTGGATACTACTACCCGCAAGGTGGTTCTCGGTCATACGCCGTTTCTCCTCAGCGACACAGTTGGTTTCATAAGAAAATTGCCTCATCATCTTATCGAAAGTTTTAAAAGTACGCTCGATGAAGTGCGGGAAGCGGACATTTTATTGCATGTGGTGGATATTTCACATCCGCAATATGAGGAGCAACTTGCTGTCGTGAACAAAACCTTGTATGAGCTTAAGAGCGATGACAAACCAATTATCACGGTGTTTAACAAAATGGATCAATACGAAAAATCTACTTTTGATGAATGGCTGGAGCCAGAGGTAAAACGGGATTTGCTTCGTGAATTAAAAGAAAAGTGGCAGGCGCAAACGGAAGGTAATTGTGTATTTATTTCAGCAACGCATAAAACAAATATCAGCGATTTAAGGCAGGCAGTCCTGAACAATGTAAGAACGATGTACCGGGTGAGGTATCCATATAAAGCCGAATTTTTTTACTAACGGGCATACAAAGGCGAAAACACGGGGATGATAATCATCTGATGATATTTCCAGTTGAAATAATATGTCGATGCCGGAAAAGAAATATAAATGGTATAAGATTGCCGAAACAATTTCAGAATTGCAATTTGGCGAAAACAATATGTTGCAGGTAGAAGTTGCCGGTAAAAAAATATGTATTGCCCGTACGGGAAATAGCCTTTCGGCATGTGCGGCAAAGTGCCCCCATGCCGGTGGGAGTATGGCCGAAGGGTTTTTGAATAAGAACGGAAATATTGTTTGCCCGGTACATCGCTATGCATTTGCTTTTGCCAATGGGAGAGATGTAACCGGCGAAGGATACTTTTTAAAAATATACCCGGTGAATGTTAATAACATCGGTGTTTTTTTGGGTATAGAGGAGAGTGGCTTTTTTAGCTGGTTAAAATAATTTGAAATCAATTTTCGTTGCAAACCAAAAATGGCTATTTTTGCCACCCGTTTTCAGGATTCAACCTTAAAACAATAATCCTCCTTAGCTCAGTTGGTTAGAGCATCTGACTGTTAATCAGAGGGTC
>JBDTOV010000149.1:0-13084 GCA_039933035.1 Ginsengibacter sp.
AAATACCTGAAGATAACAGGTGGAAACGGCACCAGGATTGCATTTGAACAAAGCCAGCATTATTCTGTAAGAGTACTACAGGAATGGGAACGGTATCACGGTGGCGGGATAAAAGCGCATGTAACCAACGATACACTTTACATCAATTTTGATTATGTACCGCCTACACCCTATGACTTTTTTTATATAAAAGGTATAACCACTGTAATGATTTTTTCTCCTGAACTGATATCATTTGAGGGCTTTAATACCAATTTTGAAATGTATAAGCTAAAACAAAAAAGCATGAATGTTAACTTAACCGGCAGATCGAAATTTGAAGTAGAGAGTATGCTTCGTTCGCTGGACTCTATAACTGTTTTTCAAAAAGATTCTTCTCAAGTAGTTTTTGAAATGTCTCCTGACTACAAACGTATAAAGTCCGCGGATAACCCCAGGCCCGTGACTATTACCATTGGTAGCGCACCACCAGATATGTCGCCTGCAAACCAAATAGAAAGTCCGGAGGCCATGTCTATTAAATCCGTTAAGGCAAATATACAGGGCTATTCATTACTGGATCTCGGTCATGCACAGATAGATTCGTTACAATTGTCGATAGCCGATAGTTCTGCCATTATTATTTCAGGTGGTGCTTTGAAGAAGTTTAAATAGGTAAAAATCCAGATCTTTTTATCGCTACATCAGTAATTTTCTTCCTTATTCCGTTTGTAAACTCTTTACGGGGTTTGTAACTGTTGGTTTTATTGCCTGGAAGTTAATCGTTCGTAATACAATTAAAACGGATGTTATGCCTGCCGCAGCAAAGACCTATCAACTGATATTAGTTCTGTATGCAAAATCCTGTAGCCATTGGGTTGAAAATAATATGCTACGGGTGACATAATTATTATCGCTATTATTATCAACCATAAAAAATCTTTACCAGGCATAGATGAGATGTTGGCAACGACTGCCCCCAATACTTTACCGATGTCAATTTTTTTTGTTCTTTTTTTGCGGTTAACACGCCAGGACCAAATAACCCCATGCATGAAATAAAAATGGTAATGCCCATAACCGAATTGGCCAACCCATTTAATAACCAAATGATAATAGATGAGGGTAACTATAAGCTGTTCATCTTTTAAACAGAATGTACTCGTTTCCAAAAAGAAATATTTCCGCGTCAACTACAAATATTTTAAGGAAAAAGAAAAGAAATCGGACTCAAATAAAAGACAGCGATAAAACTTCACGTATTTTTTGATCGACACAGTGAAACGCCCGGAAATAGGGGAAATTTTGAAAATTATGTTGGCAAATAATTCACATTTATTTTCTTTACATATGGGTGAGTTGGGCTTTTTTGCAATACCTTGCAGCATTAGTCGCTAACAACCCAAAAATGAAACCCAAAAATTACTTCTTTTTGCTGTCTATTATTATAATGTTTACTGCTTGCAAAAAGACAGCCCTCACCAAACCCGTAAATTTCACCTCGACAGCTTATGCGAATCTCGGGACATTTGATTTGACAGGAAAGCCAGATTATTTGGCATCCCCGGATACTATTTCTCCGTATATGCTATCTTTTATCAGCAGTACACTTCCTGACGGAAAGGATTTAACTATATCGCATCCTGAATTTTTTAACAGCTCGGCAATTGCTGATGTTACCATTGCGCAGCCATCCGATGTATATATTACATTTGTTAAAGAGGGTTGCAGGTATACAAATTCACTTGCCTTTTACACCTATCCAACCGGTCAGTCTCCAACCAGCGCTAAAGACATAAAACTAATCACTTACATTTTCCCTAATTCAGGAAATTATACTCCATTAGATCCGGGCAATAAAGTTAAACTTGGAAAATTCGATATCGGGACTTCCATTGGTTTTGTTTTAATGCAAAATGCCTGGGATACTACGGCAAAACTACTAGATAATAATGCCGTACATTTTTGCACAAACGATGCTTTAAATCCTGAAGTTGACCCTAATCTGAAAAAACACGCTGTTTTAATAAATTATACGCCTGAAAAGAAACTTTTAATCGGGTTTGAAGACACGAACAGAACAGACCCTCAATGCGATCACGACTTTAATGATGTGGTAATTTATTGTACTGTTACTCCTCGTTAATATTAAAATCGTTCCTATCCCTGCCGTAACATAATAAATGCTTCTTGTATCAACAATTTTCTGGTCCCGGTGTTACCCCACTTCCGCCTTATTCTGAAACGAACAGCATCCTGTATTTCAGGAAAATCATTTTTCATGGCGGGCGCAACCGCAGGATAAGTAAATGCAAACTTTAGTGGCTTACCGCTATTAGGTAACGGTCATAAGTATACGATAAATATGATCCCTTATTAAGTTGAAATCATCAAAACGAAGTAGAAGGTGGATTAAAAGGCATTGGACATAGCCATCTTAACCGGCTTTCACATTAAGAAAACTATGGGCTTCAATAGGTTTTGTATTGAAACAGTCAACATCGTTTTTGTACGCCATGTTTATATCTAAGGGCGATGAAGAGGTCGTAAATACAATAATAGGAATGCATCTTAAAAATTCATTCTCTTTAATAAATTTTAGTACCTGGGGCCGTTTCTTTTAGCCAGGTTAATTTCAAGTAAAAGTAAATCAGGCTGGATGGCATTTGAGTAAAAAGCTGCCTTAGTAAGAAAATCCATCGCTTCCTTTCCATCTTCTGCCACGTTTAGTTTTGTAAATATTTTTGCATTCCCCAATGTTTCCCTGGTGAATAATGTATCCCCTTCAATATCCTCAACCAATAGATTATGTATATGATCCATAAATTCAATGAAAAAGTTTTGGTATGGTAAAATAAAAGGTGCTTCCAATATTCTCTTCTGACTCTAGCCAAATTTTACCACCATTACCCTCCACTATTTTTTTGCAGGATGCCAGGCCAATACCGGTTCCTTCATATTCGTCTTTTGAATGAAGGCGGCCGAATATCTCAAATATTTTTTCAAATTTTGTGGCAGGGATACCGATGCCGTTATCCTGTACGCTAAACAGCCACTCATCTTGGTTCTCCACCACTTTTAATATAATTTCGGGAACTGTACCTATTTTTTTAAATTTGATCGCATTACCAACCAGGTTCTGAAACAGGCGAATGATATCTGTTTGGTTCACAACCAGCCCTGGCAGTTCACCTTCTATGACAATTTCAGCTTCACTTTCTTTAATTGGATTAAATAGATTTTGATGCGCCTCATTAAACAATTCATGCAGGTCAACTAGTTTTCTTTGATTGTTATGTGAGGCTGTGTGGGATAATTCCAACAGATCGGTGATCATCTCCTGCATTCTTTTACCTCCGTCAACAGCAAAGCCAATATAAGTATTGGCTTTTTCATCCAGGATTTGCGAATATTTATTTTTAAGCAATGACATAAAACTGGTTATCATACGCAGGGGTTCTTTCAAGTCGTGTGAAACGACATACATCAAATGTTCAAGATTAACATTGGCAGCGGTAAGTTTTTTATTGAGCCCTGATATCTCTTCGTTTTTTTTAAATAATATCCTTTGAGTATTCACCAATTCATTATTGAGCTCCATCATTTTATTAAATAGATCTTCATCATTGCTAAAATCTGATTTGGCGATCTCCGATGATTCTTTATCCGGTTTTACTGTTTCTGCTTTCATAAGCAACCATATTTTTAGTTTAAAAAAACATATTGTTGGCAATTTTAATAGCCTCTTTTGCGGTAGGAGCAGACGCATCCGCTCCTACTTTTCTCCAGAGATCCTGTACCAATGTAAACGGATACCCACCCACCATTATCTTTAAATTTGCAATTGATATGTTATTCCTGATCTTTTTAATTAATGATTCCACTTTAGCTATATTAAATGACATAGTTGCTGAAATAGCAAGTAGCTGTGGATTTTGCCCGGCTACTGCTTTTATAATATCAGCTTCAGGCATACTGGCACCCATATAATAAGTATCCCAACCATCTATTTCAAACAGATCAGACAACATCCGTATCCCTATTTCATGGAGTTCGCCAGATACACTACACGCCAACATCCTTCGTTCCTTTTTTTCAGACGTAAAGATGTGCGGATATAACGTTGACATAATGGATTGGGTAGCTGCAGTACAATAATGTTCATGAGCAACGGTTATCACATTATTTTGCCAAAGCAACCCAATTTCGCATTGGGTAACTTTAAAGATATTGTCATAAAGAGATGAAATTGGGTTGCCATTTTTTACCAGGTTTGTTATCATCGCCTGCGCCTGTATTCTTTTTGCTTTTAATAAAAAATCAAGATATTTTTTTGCATCTTCCAATAAGGGATTGTTATCATTGAAATAGGTTTCCGGATTGGTTTGAATATTTTTTATTCTTTCTTTACTTTTCAGTATATAAAAATGTATAATCTTGTACGCTTCTTTCGGCAATACTTCTTTACAAGCTAGATCAATATAGCCAAGGTTGTTGGATAGATCTATTATCGGGATTTTCCGGGCCACGAGCATTTTCTGAGCCCATACCAGGTATGCTGCAAATATTTCAATGCTTTCTATCCTGATGGCTTCTGATAAGTAAGACAGGTGATATAAATTATCCGCACAACATTTTTCCTTGCCGGCAATTCCATATTTTAAAAGAAGGTCCGGGTTATTTTTAAATTGCAGATCAGTTATCAACTGAGCAAGAGATGCCTTATTATCATCTATTACATTGTTAATATTTATTAACGCTGTTTTCATTAAGATGTTATATGGTTAAAATAACGAAGCTTAAAACTGTGAGGCACCAATTTTAATCCTTTAGGAATTCCTGAATGGGAATCTTTTAGATGTTTTCTATGCCAGGTGTTAAAACTTGCCTCATCCGTCCAATTTGTAATCAACCATATTTGCGAAGGATTTTCTAACGGGCTTAATACATGTAAACCTAAAAACCCTTCATATTTCTCTGCAAGCTTAGGTCGGTTTATAAAAGCCTCCTTTACTTCGTTTTCCATTCCGTTCTGGATTTCAAAACTGCTGATAGCTGTAAACATTTTCTTATTCTTTTAATGCAAAGTAAAAAGTGCTCTGCTTTTACTATAACCAAATTTCACCTGCCGGCTTGCACCATTAAATTTTTATTTTTTACTTAGCGTTTTCTAATGTTCATTTTTGGCGATTGCAAAATAAAAAGAGGCCCCTGTTTCATGCATTGATACTATTCATATGGTATCCGCGGGCTGAATTCCGTCGAAACAGTACTCAAAAAAAGAACGAAATTTTTCGTCACTTTCTTTTAAAATTATTTTATGATTTGGTTGCATTTGATATCTCCTTACCTACGGAAACCTGATTTGATCAACGCCGTAGAAACCTGCTGTATTACCGCAATTGAATTTTAGTGCTGAATCGTGTATTGAAAAGATTACATCAACCCATGTAATCTAACCCAATTAAATAAGGATTGGTGTTAATACAACAAGAAATAGAGATACTTCTACACGAAAATTATGGCTTGCACTACATCAACGAATTATGATATAGACTTTTATTTGATACACTGTCGCAAACCATAAGAATCACAAGGTTCCAAAAAACCCAAAAAATATTAAGACTAAACTATGAGTTTATAGAAAGTACTTTTGCTCTTTGGCATCTATTGTGTGGCACTTTCAACTCGCGGGAGTAGCTTTTGCTTAAGAAAATTTTGCCGGACATGCTGGATTTTCTATCGGGTACATTATCTATCACGGTCGGCTTTATGGCTTCGTGAAAAGAACCTGTATGAAAGTCAGCAACTACACCCACAATTGGATAAGCTTTTTCAACAGGATATGCGTGCTGATAAAGCAGCCTCCCTACTGCATCTTGCGGGCTTTTAAAACCAATCGTTTTTGCAAGTGTCTCATTTATTACGAGTTCATCCAGGCTGTCACTGTGTACCATGTTTCGGCCCGCGATAATCTTCATTTTGTAAAAGGGTATAAAATCTTCATTGCCTATTTGTGCCGAAACCTGTACCGGTATTACTTCTTTTCCTTTGTATGTATAATTATCGATACTTTGAGCAAAGCCCATAGGAGCGTTTCCCTGCAATAAAACTCTGTCTACGCCTGGAATTCGCTGTAATGAATTAGCAAGCACTTTCAATTTTCCTTCATGATCATTCCAGTTATTCATGGTAATAATCCCATCGGTGTTGAAACCTTTATCAGCCTTGTTCATAAAATTGATTTGCTTGCCAATAACTATTGCACCGATGATAAAAATTAAAGAGATGGCAAACTGGAAAACAATTAATGCTTTGCGCAAATTCAATTACCCGGTTCCCCTCTGCGACGTAACACCTTTAAGACTTAATACAGGCAAATAAGACGCTAATACTCTTGCCGGATAAAAGCCTGCAAACAGTACAGTAAGCAATGTAACCGTAAGTAAAAAAAGAAGCGTTGACGAATTAAAAGGATGAAACGTAATGCCCGCCGGTATATAATTGCTGAAAAGAGAAAGCGCCGGCTGAACCAGCAGCACCGAAAGAATCACCGCAAATGCAGTTAGCACAAAAGTTTCCGTTAAAAACTGGAAGATGATATTTTTCCTGTTACTGCCCATTACCTTTCGTACACCGATTTCTTTTGCACGCTGAACAGATTGTGCAGTAGATAGATTAATAAAATTAACAGCGGCAATAATTAGTATAAACAAAGCCACTCCTATCAATGTATATAATTCAGGGAGATAGGGCTTCCTGAAGTTATCACCATCATCACCCCGATGAAAATCTTTTGTAAAGTGAATGTCGGCTAACGGCTGCAGGTACATATTTAATTTTGCGCCCGGATCAAGCTTTACATTCTTATTGATAAATACCATGAACCTTTTATTTACCTGGGCGGCGGTAACTCCTTTTGCAAGTTTTACAAAAGCCATGGAACGATGCGGACCCAGGCTGCTCCAGTCTTCAGCAGGAACGAAGGCTTTTAAAAAGCTATGTGTGGCGGTACTTATAGAAATAAAATCGGTGTAGCCGAAATCAGTATTTCCCGCCCGGTCTTTTACAATACCGCCTACACTTACCCGTAACGAATCGTCATACATCACTGTTTTCCCAATCATGTTGTTTAACGGAATATCACCAAAGTATTGGTGCGCCCTTCTCTCTGTAAGCACAACTTTAAAAGGTTCGCTTAACACTTTTGCATTCCCTTCAAGCCACTGGTATTTGAATATGTCGAAATACTGAGGCCAGGTTATTACAGATGAAGAAACATACGTGCCCTCAATTCTCCCGTCAAATTTTTTGAGCGGCTTATTGTCTTTTGGAATGCTTACGTCTGCACTATACGAATAAACACCTACCGCTGCGTCGAAGCCGGGAATTTGATTTTGAAAACCAGCTACATCAGGAGAAGGACTATTCATAAATTGTTCGTCATCGCCGTTTCGTGATACTTCGCCAACTATCCGGTAAATCCGATCCGAAGCAGGATGGAACTTGTCGAAGCTAAATTCGTAACTGGTGATAAGATAAATTATAATGCAGGAACAAATGCCCAAGGCAAGTCCCACAATATTGATCGTTGTATAAATTTTATGGTGAATGACGTTTCGCCACGCGATTTTGAAATAATTTTTTAACATATAAGAAAGTTTTTGGTCTTAGAATTTATATGATCCCAATAGCTATTAGCCACCAGGTGCCAGTAGCTTCTATTCATTTCTCAAATTTTTAATCGGGTTAGACAGCGCTGCCCTGATGCCCTGGAAACTTACCGTAAGCAATGCTAACAACATGGTAATTAAAGCAGCTAATGTGAACATCCACCAGGTAAGTGCCGTGTGATAGGTAATGCTTTTAAGTAAAAAATGCGCTAATAAAACAGATACAGGTATTACGATCAACATCGCGATAAAAACCGGCTTTAGAAAATCTTTTGATAGCAGCAACCAAAGGCTTTTTACATCAGCCCCAAACACTTTTCGAATGCTTATTTCTTTACTGCGTCGTTCGGCAACAAAAGAAGAAAGTCCAAATAATCCGAGACAGGCAATGAAAATGGTCATTCCGCCAAATAATGAGGCCGCAGTGCCTACTGATGCCCATTCATCAAAACGTGCCTGGAAAGCGTCATTTGAAAATGTATAATCAAAAGGATAATCCTGATTTATTTTTTTTGCAGCACTTTCAATTTGGGCGATTGTTTTGCGCCAGTTGTTATCGTTACGAATGCGAACCAATATATGCGAAAGGTTACTTGTTTGTAAGTAGAGCGCCATCGGGGCAATATTGCCGGAAGGATTGTTGAAGACAAAATCTTTAAAAACACCAATGACGATGTTGTTGTCAATCCTGGTTCCGATGATGGGTTCTTTCAAACCCATCTTTTGCACGGTTGCTTCATTAATAATACACGCGTTGCTGTCTGTTGAAAAGGATGGATTGAAATCGCGGCCCTCTTTCATTTTTATGCCCACTGTTTTGGTCCAGTCATATGCAACAGAGCTAACAATTACGGATATTTCCTGGCCCGGAGTTTTACCCGGATAATCCATACCGGTAACACTACCACCAAATTGCAACACGTTGTCGTTTCCGGCTGTTGTGTTTACTACACCTGGAATTTTTTTCAATTCATTTTTAAAAATCTCATACTTCTTACCTAAGTCGCCGGTTGCTGAAATATCTATCATATTTTCCTGGTCGTAGCCTAATGGCCGGTCTCTTACATAATTGATCTGTTTGTAAATGACAATTGTTCCCACAATAAAAAAGATAGAGATCACAAACTGGATTGTCACCAACACTTTTCGCAAACCGGCTCCACTTTTGCCGTCGATGCCTGCGCCTCTTAAAGCCTTTATTGTTTTGAATTTGCTTAGGAAAAATGCAGGATAACTTCCGGCAAGCAGCCCGGTGAACAAACCGATAGAAATTAATAACAGCCACACACTCCAGTCAGAAAAACTAAACACAAGATTATTTTTTGTGAATTGATTGAATGCGGGCAGAACCGCTTGCGCCAGGATGATGGCCAGCAACAGTGCAATGAATGTCATTAATATGGCCTCACTCAAAAATTGACAGATAATTATTTTTCTCGAAGCACCTAATACTTTTCTGACACCGACTTCGCGTGATCTATGCTCTGATCGTGCTGTAGCGATATTCATGAAGTTGATGCACGCGATTAGAATAACGAAAGCGCACAGAGCGATCAATAAATAAACCATATCAATCTTTCCACCATCTGGTACCCCATTGGTAAACCGGCTGTATAATCGTAACCGGCTAAGCGGATTCAAAAACAGCGAAACTGTTTTATCGTCTGACCTGACCTGGAGCAATCGGGTTAACCTTCTATTAAGCGAAGCGATATTTGCATTTGGTCTTAATTGCACCCATGTTTGAATCCTGTTATCATCCCATTTATTAAGCCAATCATTTTGCTGCGCATAGTAGCTGAAAGGAAATGCCATTTCAAATTGTATGCTGCTGTTTGACGGAATGTCACGAACCACGGCACCTACTTTAAAAGCATCTTTATTGATCGAAATAACCTGGCCAATCGCATCTTCAATACCAAAATATTTCTTAGCTGCTTGCTGAGTAAGAACAATGCTTCCGTTTTTTAATGCCGTAACAGGATCTCCTTCCATCGCCGGGAAGGTCATTATGTTGAAAATATCTGGCTCGGCATACATCCCGGAACCATACAGTGTTTTATTGTCGATCCGCATCACCTTGTTACCAAAATAAGCGACACGGGCTGCATATTTTGTTTCGGGCATTTCATTGCGCAGCGTTGCTGCCATAGGGCCTGCTGTTGCATCACCTGTTGATATACCGTCTACCTGCTTTTGATTTTTCATCAGCAGATAAATATCTTTTAGATTGACATTGAATTTATCATACCCAAATTCATTTACCACCACGAGCATAATAATAATGCTTGTTGCCAGGCCAACCGCCAGACCGCTAACGTTAATAAATGAAGAAGTTTTATTCTTCAAAAGATTTCGCCAGGCTGTTTTTAGATAGTTTTTTAACATAAAAGAAGTTTTAAGTTGCAGGAGTTATGTTTTATTCACAATTGACAATTCACAATTCACATTTATCACTCAGTTCGCAAAGACTTCACAGGATTGGCAACGGCCGCTTTCACTGTATGAAAAACAACTGTGAGCATAGTAATGATCAACACTGCCAGGGCCGATAATAAAAATGGTATTACAGATAACCCCGTATTGTAAGTAAATATCTTTAGCCATTTATCCATAAATATATATGCGATAGGAAATGCCACCAGGCAAGATATGCCCACCAATATGATAAAGTTTTTGGCAATCATTGGGATAATTTCTTTTACGCCTGCACCCATTATTTTACGAATGCTGATCTCTTTTTGCCGTTGCTGTGTGGTGAATGCAATTAGACCTAATAATCCTAAGCAGGTAATCAGGATCGTTAGTATGGAGAACACGGTAAATATTTTGCCTCTCTTTTGATCTGCTGCATATTGCGAATTAAAATCCTGGTCGAGAAATGTATATTGAAAGGGTAGACCAGGAAAGAGTGTTTTCCATGATTTCTCAATACCCGCAATAGTCGAGGGAATATTTTTCGCGTTAAGTTTTACCTCCACGTTATTGCTATTGGGCCTGTAAAACAGCAGCAGTGGCGATATGGGGTTGTACAATGATTTTTGATTAAAGTCTTTTACCACGCCTACCACTTGGAAATAATTTTTTGAAGTATCTCCGCCGAATTTTACTTTTTTACCAATGGCATTATCCCATCCGAAATAGTCTGCCATTTTTTCATTTACGATGATGCTTCGCAAAGTATCGTCAGGTCCGGAAAAATTTCTTCCTTCTTTTAATTGCATACCCAACGTTTTAAAATAATCTTTATCTATCCCATAACAATCAACTCCCTGGTCTTTATACCCTTTTTTTGTTTCAACTGAAAAAAGAAGCATACTCATTCCCTGCCCCGGCAGGCTTTGAGAAGTGCTTACGAACGAAACACCAGGGTGTTGCTGTATTTCATTTTTAAGAGCCAGCACTTTCCCTCTTACATCGTTGTTTGCATTTACGCCTATTGAAAGTACCTGGTCTTTATTGAAGCCAACGTCTTTGTTTCGCAGGTATTGCAACTGTCCATATACTACCCATGTACAAATAAGCATGATCATGGAAATAGAAAACTGCACCACCACCAGCGAACGGCGAAGGTTTACATTACCTGGCCCCTTCGACAAACTGCCTTTAAGTACATGAACAGGATTAAATTTAGAAAGATAAAATGCAGGGTAGCTGCCACCTGCAAGGCCAACAAATAAAATAATTCCTGTTAAAATCAAAAGGGTGGAAGGTTCCAGTAATGATTGAAATGTAATGCTCTTACCTGACAGTAAATTAAAAGTGGGCAATAGCAATGCAATTAAAATAACGCTTAATAGTAAAGCAAACAACGTGGTTAATACCGATTCTATAAGAAACTGTGCAATTAATTGTAATTGGGTGGAGCCTGTTACCTTGCGTATGCCGATTTCTTTTGCTCTTCTTGCAGAACGTGCTGTAGCGAGATTCATATAATTAATGCATGCGATAAGTAACATGAACAATGCCACCGCCCCAAATATATAGATGTAAGAAATGCTGCCGAGTTCTTCAGGCTCAAACTCCAGGTCAGAATATAAATGAATGCGCAGAAGAGGCTGTGCAACGAAGTTTATTTTAATATTCGATTTTGCAAACAATGGTGCCAAAAATTTATCATACAGGGGCCCCATCTTTTTTTCAAACGCTGCCTTATCAGTATGCGGCTTTAATAACACATAAGTGTATATTCCAAAATTACCCCAGTTGCCCATAAACTTTCCAGGGATGGAACTCATAGAAATAAGCACATTAAAAATGATATGCGAATTTTCAGGCACATCTTTTACTACGCCGGTAATTTTATAATTATCTCCTTTGTCATTTTGAAGTGATTTACCCAACGCACTATTTTTTCCGAAAAACTTTTCTGCAACAGATTTTGTAAGCACCATAGAGTTGGGTTCCACAAGTGCATTGTTAGGATTGCCTTCGATAAAATGATACGTAAATACCTTAAACACATTGCTGTCGCAGAAAAAAATCTTGTCTTCGTAAATTCGGGTTTCACCGCTTTTCAACATTTGTTTTCCATTACCATTAAACCTTACGGCTTCTTCCACTTCAGGAAAATTTTTTTTTAATTCAGGCGCGAGCGGGTCGGGGCTAATCGACCATTTCATCAAATCCCTGTCCGGCTCTTTATCATAAGATACAATACGATACATTCTATCCGCTTTTTCATTATAGCGGTCATAACTCAATTCGTCTTTTATATAAAAAATTAAAAACAGACTAAATGTAATACCAATAGTAAGCCCGAGCATATTCAACAGGCTGTACCATTTATCTCTTTTAAAATTGCGCAGTGCAACGAGCAGCAGGTTTTTTAGCATCTCCCTTTTTTTATTGTATTAATTAATTGTTCATTTCTTATTCCGTTCTCAAACTCTTTACCGGATTGGCTATTGCAGCTTTAATTGCCTGGTAACTTACCGTGGCAATGGCTATCACTATACATAATAAACCTGTGCCGGCAAACACCCACCATTCTATTTTTATCCGGTAACTATACGTTTGCAGCCACTTGCCCATAGCCCACCATGCTACAGGTGATGCAATGACGAATGATATTACAACGAGCTTTAAAAAGTCCCTGGATAATAGTGTAGTAATATTTGCGACTGATGCGCCCAATACTTTGCGCACACCAATCTCTTTCGTTCTGCGTTCTGCCATATAAGCTGCCAAACCAAACAAACCCAAACACGAAATGATGATGGCAAGAGAAGCAAATACTCTTGATAACTTGCTTATCAACGTTTCACTTAGAAATTGAGCATTAAACTGGTCATCCACAAATTTGTATTCAAACGGGTAAGCAGGATTATCTTTTTTCATTACGGCTCCTATTTTCGCCAAAGCACTTTCGGCACCACTGTTTGCCTTTGTTCTCACATACATAAGATTTGCTGCCTGAGCTATATCATAAA
>JBDTOV010000150.1:0-13079 GCA_039933035.1 Ginsengibacter sp.
TAAACGCTGTGCCCATTACGCCAATTGAAACACCCCTGATAGCCATCGCGATGGCGTCCAATAGGGATTGCCCCGATCTTTTCCCTAACAATCTCTCCAATGGTAAAAGTATGGCGTTAATAATTTCATTCTTTTTGACAAGTAAGAACGCAGAAATAATGATACCGATAATTATGTCCAGCATTGTTTCAAGAATACTTAATCCGCTGGTCAGCGCTTTCTCAGAGAGTACCTGTACCTGGTGCCCGTAGTCGCTGATAATTTGTTTCGGATCGCCACGATATTGATCCCACAGCTTTGCGATTTTTTTTCCGGCAACGGGCAGGTTAACTAAAGATTGTGGAATTGGTGGCAGCCCGTTTACCTGGACGTCATTGACCCACCTGATAACTGGCTTTACATTTCTCGATAATGATGAAAAAAGAAAAGAGAGCGGTACGGCCAATATAATTATCAGTAACAATGCATATAGAAAAGCCCCGGTTTTACGCTTGTTCTTAATGCGTTTAACAAGGCCCTCGTAAAAGCCTTCAAATGAAATGGCAAATACCAATGCAAAAGTAAGGACGCCAAAAAAAAGATGCAGGACAGTATATAAAGAAACAAGTAAAGCAATGAGTAAAAACACCACCAGTACCGTTTCAATCATATTTCCTGGTCTTTTATTTGACGATTTATTCATCCGGTAATGGTTTTATAAAAGCAAGTTATTTTATTCTATGTGAAAAGTGTAGCTTATTATTCAATCCTGGCGAACCTTTGGCTTGATAAGCCGGTTCGTAAAATGAAAAACGAAGTTGTATGCAATGGATCCTTAGACGGATTTATTGCCGGCGTTTTATCCATTATGAAATGCAAGACCACGGCGTGAGAAGTTGCTCGGAAAAAAAATAGGAAAGCGCAACACGTCCTGCTTTTGTACCATTCATATAATTAAACTGAGAGGAGTTTTATACAGTTATTACCTTCACTCCATGTTTACTTTTCTCGCCTGGATCATCTTATTGATACTCTGCTGGCCGCTGGCTATTTTAGCTTTGGTACTGTACGCAGTCTTTTGGCTGCTTGCGTTGCCTTTCAGGTTGCTCGGTATAGCGGTGGATGGCGTTTTTGGTTTACTGAAGGGCATCATCATGTTACCCGGCAAATTGCTGAAATTGTAGCGGCACTACTTTTGGATTTTTTGACAAACTAACGATAGCGGGACAAAGTTCTATCTTGAAAAGAGATGGCTGATAAATCCAACCGAATCCATTGGGTGAGACCCAGCCGGGACAGCATGTTCCCTTTTTTAAAGAAATTGTCTAAAGAGCCGGCTATATTTACCAACCCATGCCTTCTTACGCGTAAATGTGTTCCTGTCGTTTTAATATTATAATAACCTTTCGATTTCATATTTTTAATCATTTTGTTTTTTGTTTTTTAATTTACTACCGTAAGGCTCATTTCGTTGCGAGAAACATTATGTTTCACTCAACGCTTAACCAGGTTTTTAATGGACACGGTTTATTGAACAGCCCCATTTTCTTGCAAGAAAAATGTTCCTCAATACATAAATGACTTTTATTAATCTCTTCGATATTTTTCTTTCGGGCATAAAAAAATCACATCCTTTTTATTCCAAATATTTTTCCCGAATAGCCTTTGAGAAAAAAATATTCATGAAATATTTATAAAAGTTGAAAAATAGAACAAACGTTTGCTTTGAAATATCAATCGTTTGCATAGGAAAACCAAGTCTCCACGTGATTTTTAGGAGCAGCATTTTCAAATAGAATTTGTCATCTTAGCATCGAATCAATTTTAACAAAAAAATAATTTACCAGGAAAATTGAACTATTCATCATGCATAACAGCGTGTTTACATTATTAAACCTTCAAACTAAAAACAGCAAATGAAAAAAACAATTTTACTTCCATACAGTTTTGTATCGCTTGCTTTCCTGCTTTTATCATTTTCGGTTTTAGCCCAGCAACATGTTATAAATGGTGTTGTGCGGGACGGCAAAAATAATCCCCTGGAAGGAGCAACCGTCTTGGTAAAGAACGATAAGAAAAATACACTTACCAAAGCCAATGGAAAATTTGAGCTGACTGTGCCCGACGGGAAGACGGTGCTCAATATTTCATTTGTGGGGTATGAAACCAAATCCATAACAGTAGGTGCTTTAGAAACAAATGTTTTGGTAACACTTAGCGAATCAGCCACCAACCAATTGAATGATGTGGTGATAGTGGGTGTGCAAAAGCAGTCAAAAAGAACTACTACTTCTGCGATTTCAACAGTTTTATCTAAAGAAATTGAAAATTTGCCTGCACCCAGTGTTGATCAGCTTTTGCAGGGAAGGGTAGCAGGCCTGAATGTGCAGGTAACTTCCGGGGAGCCCGGTACAGCGCCCACAATAGTTGTACGGGGTAATAACCGGGTAAGTACTTCCATAGGTAATGACCCAAATATTGCACAGGCGCATGCTTTAAGCGGGCCACTGTATGTTATTGATGGCATCCCTACTAACCCGGAAGATATTTCGAATGGCATTGATGCTACGGGCACTAATTATTTAGCGGGGATAAATATAAATGATATTGAAAGTGTAGATGTGCAAAAAGATGCCACCGCTACAGCAGCCTGGGGATCGAGGGGTGCCAACGGCGTAGTTTATATTAAAACAAAAAGAGGAAGATCGCTGACACCCGAGTTTAGGGTAAATGTGTACGGAGGCGTTACCGAACAACCTCAATTATTGCCAACTTCCACCGGCGCTGCGGAAAGAGCACAGAAGCTTGATATTATAAACAAATATGCAACTCCGGCACAGCTTGCTAATCTTCCTCAAATACTTACCGACCGGTTCAACCCCTCTTTTAATAATGCTACAGACTGGCAGGGATTATTTTATAGACCGGGCTCCATTCAAAATGTAGATGCTACAGTAAGCGCTGCCGGCAGCAATGTAAATTATCGCTTAAGTATGAACTATTATGACGAAAAAGGTATTATTGAGAGGTTCGGCTTTAAACGATATAGCCTGCGTGGAAATTTTGATTTTAAAATAAGCCCCAGGCTAAACAGCCAGTTTATCGTCGGCATATCTAAAAGTGACAGGCAGAGAGGAAGGAAATATTATGGGAATAGTGATGATAATACACCGGTATCCGGTTCAAGTCAGCCATCATCTCTTTACCGGCTGACGGCTTTTGATTCCTCGAATTTTATCGGAGGCTATACTAAGTTGAGAAATAAAAATATTAATGATTATTATTCGGCATCCCTTACTGTTAATTATGATGTGCTGCCCTCCTTAAAATATACGTTCCAGGGAGGAGCTAATATTTCAACTACCGCGAGGGATTATTTTCAACCATCGAATATTGACGAAGTAGCGGCTTTAAACCCTGACAGCGACCCGCAGCCTTCTTTTGCAAGATCTGACAAGGGTACTTATTCAACCTATTTTGTATCGAATACTTTAAATTTTCTTAAAAGGATTTCCACAAAAAATGGCCATGATCACAATTTTGCAGTAACCGGTTCCCAACAATTTAATACGGATGTTTCCAACAGCAACTATGTCCAGGGTTATAACATTCCTTCCAACGACATACAGGTTGTAAGTGGCGTCCCACAGTCTGATTTAAGCGGCGGTTCTGATTATCAATCTTATGCCATGCTTTCTCTTCTTGGCCAGGTACAATATGACTACGACAGAAAATATCTTTTATATGGCTCTTACAGAAGAGATGCTTCTTCACGGTTTGGCGAAAAATCAAAGTGGGGCTCTTTTTCCGCTGCAGGGGCGGGGTGGATCATCTCCGAAGAAAAATTTATGGATAAGATAAAGGGCGTAATTCCTTATCTTAAAGTAAGAGGAACTTATGGTGTATCGGGCGATCAATCACCTTATTTCTACGCGCCTTTTAATTCTTATACTATTCCCGGTACTTATAATGGAAGTGCAGCCATTCAGCCAAGCTATACAAACGGATTAACGAAAAATAATCTCACCTGGACACGCACCATTCAAAAGGATATTGGGTTAGATGCACAATTGTTCAATAACAGGATTACCCTGGCGGTAGATCTATATGATAAGCTGGCAAAAGACGGATACTTCGATTTTAATCTTCCGTTTTTTACAGGTTTTCAAAGTATCAACTTTAATGCTCATGATCTTTGGATAAGCAACAGGGGAGTGGATATAACCCTTTCCACAAAGAATCTATCCAGCAAGAGCCCGTTGCAGTGGAACATGCAAATAACAATTTCGCATAATAAAAACCTTATTGCCAAGCTGCCAAATAATAACCGCACATTTGCTTTAGACGACTGGTACGGTATTTCACGCATTTACTCGGTTGGGCAACCTATTTATGAAATGTTCCAGTTAAAATACATGGGTGTATACAACAGGCAGGAAGATATTCCTTTCAACCAGTTAACGGGAAATCCCATTACTTATTTTAAAGGCAATCACAAAGTGGTTCCGGGCGACCCTATCTGGCAGGATGTAAATAATATAGGCGATGTGTGGCCCGATGAAGATAATGGCGCCGCTTATGGAGACCGTATTCCAACAGGTGATCCTAATCCTCAATTTACGGGGGGATGGGTAAATGATTTTAGTTATAAAAATTTCTCACTAAGCATCCTTAGCATATTTACATGGAAGAGAACAGTGGTAAATACCTTCTTTCAGCAGCAGATAAGTAATATCGCGGGTGGATACTCAAGCAGCTTAAGTACATTTGCTAACAGCAGGCTGCCCGATCTGTCTAATATAAATTACTGGACGCCCCAGAAGATAAAAGACGATCCGAATTTCAAAGCAAATTTTCCATCAATTAATCCTTTTGATGCAAGCTATTATCAATACATTCCTATTTCGAGTATGTTTAATGAAGATGGAAGTTATTTTAAAGTAAAAAATATTGTATTGGGCTATCAGTTACCTCATGTATGGATTGAAAAGGCAAAACTAAAAGGAGCCAGAGTTTACGGAATAGTAGATAATGTGCTTACGCTTAAAAAAGGAACGATGCCTAACCCTGAACTGGTGGATGAGTTAGGCGTTTACACCGGCGGATTATATCCCACACCCACAAAATTCACTTTTGGGTTAGATGTTACATTTTAATTTTTAAATAAATAATTATGAATAAACCATATTCTTTTTTAAAATTATTTTTACATGTTGCCGTATTAATTGTTATAGGTATTTCCTGTAAAAAATATATTTACCAGGCGCCCATTACATCTACTTATGGCGCCGAGTTCTGGACTTCACAACAATCAGTAGAGCAGGCCTCACTTGCCATGTATGGACAGTTGAGGGCCGACTTCAGGTTAGACCGTTCTTTTTTCATCAATGGCGATTTAACTTCCGGTGCATTTGTGGCCTATTACCCCGGATGGTGGAATTATGCTCCTATCAGCACACACAATCCATATGCCGGCGGCAATTTTAATTTTTCTTATGTGCCGTATTTAACGGGCTCACTGCAAAACTGGTCAAGGTTTTACCAATTGATAGCCCAGTCAAATCTTATTTTACAAAATGTGCCGGAGATGTCTTCATCAGTATTCTCCAGCGAAGATGTGCGCAATGCATATCTTGGAGAAGCTCTGTTTATGCGGGCTTACACCTATTTTTATATCGTTCGGGCCTGGGGCGATCCGGTATATGTTACTAAAACTTATAACGATGTGGATTATGGAAATATACCCCCTTTGCCACGCACACCGGAGTCCTTGGTGCTTGATAGTTGCATTTCCGATTTAAAGAAAGCCGCAGGTTATCTTGGGTACGTTGGTGGTGACCCGTCAAAAGTACTTCGGGCTAATAGAGCAACTGTTTATGCTTTGCTTGCGCATATATACGCATGGAAACATGATTATCCAAATGCGCATCTTGCCTGCCAGGAAGTAATGAACAAAGGCAGTTATTCCCTGGAGCCAATGGATTCTTACAAAAATATCTGGAAAGGGCAATCTTCTTCAGAAAATATCTGGGAACTATCCATGCAATACAATCCCAACGATCCCAATTTTTCGAGCCAGGGAGATTGGGCAGAGGCGCAATTTAATTTCTTTGGAACAACTTTTTTGAAAGGCCCGATAGTAGATAATGTTAGCAGCGACTCATGGGTTTCCCCATCCGGAGGTTTTGTTGATCAATTTTTTGACACAACTAACGATGCAAGATTTAAGCAGTCTTTAAAATATGTAAATGCATCAGGCAGCGCCGGAAACGGTTATTTGCTAACAAAATATACTGACTTTAATTACCAGAAGCCTGATTCCAAAACACTTCCATACATCAATAATAACCTGGTATTATACAGGTTGTCAGATATTATCTTGTTGGATGCGGAGGCCCTGGCTTATACCGGCGATCTTGCAGGCGCCGCACATGATCTTTCATATACTGAAGACCGGGCCGGCATTTCAACTTATAATGCTCCCACCAACCAATATGATATGGTAGATGAAATAGTGATAGAAAGAGGGCGTGAATTAATTGGCGAAGGACAATGGTTTTACGATTTGATACGGACTGAAAAAACCCAGGGCTGGCTGGAATATGTGGGCTATCAATCAGACAGGGTAACCGAAGCTAATAAAGGATATTACTGGCCCCTGGATATGGGAACCCTTTTTCCACAGGATAATTTATTAACTCAAAACCCGTGGTGGGCTACGCATAAATAATTAATAATCTCATTTAGTTTGAACCATTTAATAAATTTTTAAATGAAAAAAATAATAAGAAATATTGCCTCGCTGATCGTTCTGCTGGTTGTATTCAATGCCTGTAAAAAAAACTATATCACAGGCGGCGTTCCCGGAGATGTAAACATGTATAAAAATACGTCCACTTACGACGTGTTGAAAGCTGATCCACTATACGACACGCTGGTACAGTTAATTGATGCAGCAGGTTTAAAGGATAAGATCAATGACCAGGGAACTACATTTTTTGCACCCTCTGATTATTCGATATACAATTATCTTAATGAAAGAACTGTTTTTGTTCAGAATAATATTGATGTAAACGGAAAGTTTGCGCTCGATTCCCTGCTGTACTATATGCAAACTAATAAAGACAATACACGGGATTCTCTATTGATGTATCTCGTCCACACGCCTTTGCCTTATTCAGTTCTAACCAATACAGGCGCTTTATACCCTACAGAATTAATGGGCGACACCGCCATCATATCTTACGAATACACTAAAGACGGCTCCCTTGGTTACAATCCTTTGGTATCAAGCCAGCCCCGCATTGTATATTACACGCATCTCTGGTATCATTATGATCTTAGCGATGCCAGCCCTGCCGGCGATGTCCCTGATAATATTGGGGTGCGTACTTTAATAAAAACATCCGGAATCGCCACGCAAAATGGATACATAAACGCTTTGACAAACAACCACACTTTACTGTTTTATGGTACTAAACAATAAAAATATTTTGTTATGAAAAAACATAGAAATTTTAAAATAATTGTCCTTTTATTTATAACAGTTTTCGCAGAAGTATTATCAGGTTGCACTAAAGTGCAGAATGGATTTTTAAGTCCCTTTGTGCAGTATGCAGTAAATGAATTTACCATTACAAGGGGAAGAATTGCCACCTCCTATTCTTTAATAACTGATGGCTCCAGTATACCGATGAAGGTAAAATGGACACACATCTATGATTCCTCCGGAACTATTGTTGATACTATATTTAAGACGAAGTACCCGGTAGCCGTCTGGAATGCGGCTTACAATTCTGCTACTGACAAAGATTATGCATCTATAACTGCAAAAAGAACTATCGTGGATTTACCCCCTTTAGATGTGAATGCAACCAACGGAACTATCGAAGCAAATGCAGGTACTATATATTTACCGATTGGTACCTATACAATGGACCTGGAAGTTTCAAATAGCGCCGGCACGCAGCAATTGAAAAATATTATGAAAATTCATATTGTAGATGGCAAGTCAATAGAAATAACACCCGAAACGGGAGCTTTTAGCAGTTCATTGCTTATAGCAGGCACAGCTTCCGGGGGAGGCACCTTGTATAATGGAAACAATAATCCCTTTGTAGATTTCACAGTTACCCGTATAGCAGACACTCCAAATGACTTTACACTATATGTTACCGACAAGAACGGGGTGCCATTTAATCCTAAAACGGGGGAATTTACAAAGAGGCCCAACTCAGGCTTAAATCCTAACCCGCCATTTCTTCAAAATTTGCAGGATTATGCACCGGACACTTATGTTACTACTGACAATTCTATTTCAATAAAATATCCGTTAACACCTTTTCCTATTGCTTCCTTAGGCAACGGTTACAATATGTATTACCGCATTCCTGCACAGTATGTTCATATTGATAGTACAAAAAGCTGGTCTGGTAACACGCCGGGGTATTTTTACCAGGGAACATCAGATCCTCATTATCTCGGGGCTTACGTAGATGGAGCGTATGATTATGCGCTGAGAATTCCTATGCGAATACAGGTACCCGGATCTTACGAATTAAGAATTAAACTTCTAAATGCAACCCATAGATAAAATCAAATCATAAAAGATTAATTGAACCACATGAAGTATTGGCCCCGGATAACACTTTTTTTAATCATTTTTTTTACAAAAGCTGTTGCCCAAAATGAAAATAATACCGGTGTGCATGCAATTTCCGTATTTAGTAACGGGTACGCCTACCCTAAAAAAGGCGATGAGACGCAACAATTCATTTCAAACAATGGAATTACCGGGTGGGATGATGCCGGCGTCTTCTTTAGAATATTTTTTTACCCGCAGCAGGAAGGAAAAATAGAGTTAGCTGTGAAACTTAAGCTTTCAGCAGGAAGCAGCACACTTGGATTTCAATTGGACAGTGCAGGAAAAAACTATCAAATATCAATCGATAAAAGTTCAGCTTATGCTACTATTCCCGCCGGATCTTTTTCAATTAAGCATGCCCGATATCACTACATTGAAATAAAGGGAATCAGTAAAACCGGCGATTATTTCCCGGATATAGAATCGTTGATTATTTCCGGCCCTGCTGCAAAAGATCTTAAATACAATCTTAGTGAATATAAAGGCGCCCCATCTACACATTTATGGTACCAGTATCCAAAGGATAGTACAGTTGCCTGGTTCTATAATGAAATTACCGTACCCGTTGGCGTGGATGCAACCAATGCCTATTATATGACCAATGGATTTAGCGGCGGTTATTCGGGTATTCAATTAAATTCTGCTACCGAAAGACGCTTTATATTTTCAATATGGAGCAATTACAACACTAATGACCCGAAAGAAATTCCCGCTGATTATGCGATAACGCTGATTAAAAAAGGTGACAATGTGTTCACCGGCGAGTTTGGCAACGAAGGCTCCGGAGGCCACAGCCACCTGGTTTTCCCATGGAAGCAGGGAGTAACTTATAAAATATTGACCGGCGCCAAACCAAAAGGAGATCATACGGTTTACAGTGCTTATTATTTTGCTCCTGAAAATAAAGAATGGAGATTACTGGCAATATGGGACAAAACCAGAACGGACGGCAAATTATTTTCCGGTTTATATTCTTTTGTAGAAAATTTTGGTTCAAATGGAAATGACTTTTTTAAGGCTGATTATGGCAATCAATGGATATGCACTCCATCCGGTACCTGGATTGAATTAACGAAATGTTCTTTAACTACCACCGCAAGTGCGTCTGATCATCAGCGTTATGATTATGGCGCAGGCGTTGAAAAAAATCAATTTTATATGTTCACTGGTGGATTTAAAGAAATGAATAATCTTGCACCGCATTCCTTAATTGAACGCAAACCTAATGGAATAGCACCCGATATTGATTTCTCTTCCTTGCCGGGCAATAAATAAAAAGGGAGCCTTAAAGGCTTAAAAGCCTGTGGAGTAATATAAAACTCCCGGAACATAGATTCTACGAACCTTATTATTCCCGAAAACAATTTTATTATAAAATAAAAACTATGAAAAATTTTGTGTTGACTTTGCTTGCACTAATAACTTTTACCGGCATAAAGGCGCAGCCGGCTTCTGATACGGTTCGTTCGTTACAAATGGAAATCATAACTCCTATGCATAAACGAAGTTTCACCAATGATGGCGAATGTCCCGAACGCAGGCAAGGTGGCCATACAAGAATGATGAATGGCTACCAGGTATTTGATGGTTCTCTGGATGGCGACAGGCAGGTAGATCCGCAGATTGCCGCAGGCGGCGGTTATATTTTAGAAGGCTCTAATAAAGGGTTAACCATATATACTAAAAACGGTGAATTTGTAGAAGGAGTTTCTCAAAAATGTTTTAACAATGGGATAGATCCCAAATTGCTTTTTGATATTCATAATAAAGTGTTTGTCTTTGACATGTGGTGGTATTATGATAAGGCAAAAACAAAACCTGTGAATATTGCCGTGTCGGAAACAAGCGACCCTAAAGGCGCCTGGAATATTTACCCGGTTTCGAGGACGGAGGAAGTTGATGGGGGTGGCATTGGATACAGTAAAAAATGGATTGGCTATTCCTATCCCGGCGGCAGTGAAAATACTTTTGTGATGAAAATGGAAGACGCTATAGCCGGTAAGCCCGCAACTGTTTATTATTTTAAAGGAAGCCTGGGTAATCCCGTTTTCATGCAGGATGGTGTTGATGATTTATATTTTTTCAATATTGAAAAAAACGATTTTGTTATCCGCAAGGTATCGGAAGATGCAGACGGAAAGCCTTATTGCGTGGTAGTTTCCCGAAAACCGCATCATTTAAAATATATCGACTATCCGCCGCAATCATCCCAAAAGGGAACTTCACAGGCAGTTTCCAGTGGGGATCGTAATCCTAAAAATGTGGTGTATCAAAATGGATGCATTTGGTTTTCACAGGCCGTGAGATGCAAAGGCCGTTCCGCAGTGCAATGGCACCAGGTGAAACCGGAAGACGGTACCATCCTGCAAACAGGTTTAATTAAAAGCGATACAACTAATTATATTCAAACAACCCTTGCGGTAAATAAAAAGAATGATGTATTAATTGGTTTCCAGGAAGTGAATGAAAACTCCTTTATAAGCCCGCGGTTTACTTATAGACTGGCTGGGGATAAACCTGGCAGCACACGGGAAATTATACATGTTGGAGAAGGTGTGGGTGCAACGGATGGGGCTGCCTGGGGCGACTATAGCGGCAGCATGATTGACGGCGATAACCTGGTAGATTTATGGACAGTTCAGAGCAGGGCTAACGAAAAAGGAAAGGCAGAGTCAGTAATTGTAAAAGTTCCTTTTAAAAAATAACCGCTTTTTGAGGCTTAGCTATTCTATAATTTTCAATATCGGCGTTAATAATTTACGCTGAAGATATTTTTTTTGCGTTGCCGGAAACGGGTAGTTTAACCATTGCTTTGGCAGAATAAAAATTAAATAATAGAAGTACGGTATTCTTAATTTGCAACTAATAAGGCAACCATTGTCTGGAGAAGAGACACCCCAGCGCCTCTTTACCGGTACAGCATCTCTGCGCTACTGTGGCGCTTTTTTTCATGCGATTACAATTACATTTCGCAATCCCCACATCCGCGCTAGGCATTTACAAAGCATAACCACCAACTATACATTCTGGTTATGCTGATGGTTTATTGACTGGTAGTTTTACGAAGGTTGAAACTATTTTTAAACAATAAATCATTTTTATGAAACGAAAATTTATATTGCCACTGGCAATCGTTGTGTTACTTTTCAGTTGCAACAAACATGATCACGTGCCGCCGGATAAAAAATATTCCGCAGATATGGCTAATGCATGGATGCAGTTGCAAATAAAACTGACCCGGTCCACAACAGGTTACAATTCAGTTGTATCAGACCGCTCATTTGGTTATGCAGGCCTCACCCTTTATGAATCAGTATCTCCCGGCATTCGGGGAAGCCTTTCCTTGTTATCCCAAATTGGCGGAACACCTGTATCTCCTACAAAAAGAACGGAGGATTATTATTGGCCGGCATCACTTAATGCCGCTATGGCATCTATTACGAAACAATTTTTCGAAAGCACTTCTGCCGCAAACATGGTTACTATTGATTCTCTCGAGAATGCATACAAAGCCAAATTTAAAAATGAGGCAAATGCTTATAGAATAAGTAACGCAGAAGCTTACGGCTTGCAGGTTGCCAATTCTATTTTTGAATGGTCAAAAACCGATGGAGGGCATGAAGCCTACAAACATATTGTTGATCCTTCTTTTATGCCAAAGGTTGGCGAAGGTTTGTGGATACCAACATTCCCGGCATACGGGCCGCCTGTGCATCCGCATTGGGGAGATAACAGGAGCTTTATTGCAAACAGCGCAAGCCTTACACAACCGGGCCCGCCCACCCCATACTCTGAATTAGTTAAATCGCCTTTTTATGAAATGGTAAATGAACTGTATACTATTTCCCTGTCTCTTACGCATGAAGATTCAACCACTGCTAAATTCTGGGGCGACCAGCCGGGAAATCTTAATGTGCCTGCACATGCGACCAATATTTTAACTCAGCTAATAGTTCTCAATAAAATGGATTTATATTCGGCGGCGGCGGCTTACGCACTGCATGGTATTGCCATGAATGATGCAAGCATATCAACATTCAAATCGAAATATACATACAATCTGCTCCGGCCTATATCTTACATCCGAAATGTAATGCTGAAAAGTAATTGGAATAGTGTGATACCCACACCTCCGCATCCGGAATATACCGCAGCACACGCAGTAGTATCTGCGGCAAGTGCAGCAGTATTGGAAAATATTTTTGGCAAGAATTATCACTTTACCGATCATAGTTATGACGGTAGTTATGGAACCCGTTCCTTTAATTCGTTTCAGGATTATGCAAATGAGGCAGGCCATTCGCGGCTATTAGCGGGCATACACTATGGCCCATCTATCGCAGCGGGATTAAAGCAGGGCAAAAAAATAGGAGAGATGGTTAATAAATTAAAAATAATAAACTAAGAATGTTAAGATATTTATCAGCCAGGAAATGACCTGGCTGATTTCTATTTA
>JBDTOV010000151.1:0-13005 GCA_039933035.1 Ginsengibacter sp.
TATTTAAAATACTTTGTCTTAATACCGATGCCTGTTCCAGACGTTGAGTTAAGCCTCACGCTGGCGGTTTTCGATCAGCAATAGTATCGATCTTGTCTCTCGAAAGTTGATCATGGTCTTGGTATGACAAGACACACAAATTAACTAAGCAATATAAAGAAAGTTTACTACGCCAGCACTTTAGCCTTCCTTTTTATTGTTGTAAAATAGTCGCATCAACTAAAAAAGAATTTATTTTTTTAATACGATATCTTCTTTTGCCGCCAATTGTGTAATGTCTTGTTTGCTTATAGCTGCTGCCATCAGATCAGCAAATTTGCCATCTATACCGGGCCAAATCCCATGCGACAATAAGTTGCAAATAGTTCGATTTATTTCTTCCAAAGCATTTATACAAGTAATTCCATGATTTAACCATTCCTGGTAAAAAGATAAAGATTGACCTTTATGCCTTCACCTGGTTAATTTTTAGGATTACTTTTTCAATTATAGATTTTTCACTGAAGGATCTTTATGAAAATCAGCCAGCTTTTTTATCACCGTGTGGAGGTTAATTTATTTTATAAAATTATACACTTTTAAAAAATGGCAAAGAATAAATGGGTGCTCGATCCGGCTCACAGTGAGGTTCACTTTAAAGTGAAACATTTGATGATTTCAACCGTGACTGGTTTTTTCAAAAAATTTACATTATCGGCGTTTGTGGAAGATGATGATTTTATGGGTGCAAATGATATTGAGTTTAGTGCGGCTGTGGATTCTATCAATACCAAAGACGATGCAAGAGATAAGCATTTAAAGTCAGCAGATTTTTTTGATTCTGCCAGGCATTCCCATATAAAATTTTTGGGAACGGGATATTCAGGATCGAAAGAGAAGGGGAAGCTTACCGGTAAGCTGACTATAAAAGGAATAACCAAACCAATAACAGTAGACGTAGAGTTTGGTGGCATAACGGTTGACGGCTATGGTCAAACGAAAGCGGGATTTACTATTGAAGGTAAATTAAGCAGGAAAGAATTCGGCATCACCTGGGGCGCTGTAACCGAAGCGGGTAACGTAGTTGTGGGGGATGAAGTAAAATTTTCTGCGGAGATACAGTTGATAAAACAACCTTAAAGTCAGGACGGGATAGATTAAAACGATATTAAACACCTAACTGCCTGCTACTTTGTGACTGTTTATTAATATATCCTGTTCATTGTTCTAATTTCGTTGGGCATTAATGAATCAACTTTTATCGGAAATCAGGAATTGTAAAGTATGCGAAAAATATCTCGCCCTTGGTGCCAATCCTATTGTAGCAGCCAGCCCCAAAAGCAGAATTGTTATTATCGGGTCAGCGCCCGGTAAGATTGTTCATTTTACAGGTATTCGCTGGAATGATAAAAGCGGTGATAATTTAAGAAAGTGGTTGGGTATAGATAAATCCATATTTTATGATCCTGACCTGGTTGCGTCTGTTCCCATGGGCTTTTGTTACCCAGGCACTGACAAGCACGGTGATTTACCTCCAAGACCCGAATGTGCCCCGCTATGGCATTTGAGGTTATTCGTACTTATGCCCGACGTGAAGCTGATATTATTAATCGGCCGTTACGCCCAAAACTATTACCTCGGTAAAAAGATGGGAAGTTCTTTGACTGAATCGGTTAAGAATTTCAAAAGATATCTTCCAAAATATTTTCTGTTGCCACATCCTTCACCGAGGAACAATGGCTGGTATCGTAGAAATGAATGGTTTGACCTGGAGGTATTGCCGGAACTTAAAAAGCGGGTAAAGAATATCATAAGTGACTAGGGAAAGAAAAGCAATAAAACAGCATCTAAATAACGATGAATCTTAAGCCATCGTTTATATTTCCGCTATTATTTGTACAAGGAATTCCCTGGTATCAGCATTTGCGACAATGATATTCTTGCTGACCTTTATAAAGTCTTATTTTAAATGTAAGGTGATGTTTACAGTTTTCTGAAATTTTGGTTAAATAACTTTTTATGAATACGCTTATTCCGCCTTTTAATCCGTTTGAAGATCATTTCGTGGGCGCTATAGATGCCCCGGTTGAACTGTTGCTTTATGGAGATTTTCAATGCGAACATTGCGCCGATGTTTATCCCGCCGTCCAATCATTGAGGGAAGCAATGGGCGGTAGAATGAGGTTTGTTTACAGGCATTTTCCACAGCCGGACGTGTACCCGTTGGCGTTGGACACGGCTGTCGCATCGGAAGTAGCCGGTTTCCAGGGTAAGTTTTGGCAGATGTATGATATGTTGTATTTGAATCAAAAATACATGGCTCGTTCCTCAATTTCTCATTTCGCCGAAATACTCAAAATCGATACGCGCCTGTATGAAAACTCCGGTGATTACAGGAAATTAGTTCAGAAGATTATAAGAGATTTTGAAAGTGGCGTTAAAAGTGGAATAGATGAAACGCCCACTTTTTTTATAAATGAGAAGCGATATAGTGGCACGGTTGATTTTGAAAATTTATGTAAATATTGTTGCCATGCGGAGGCAATTGCATCACGTACAACCATGTGGTGGATGCCGTCGGCGGCACAACGCTTATAGCTCATCAAACTGCTCTTATGCGGGTACAGCAGGCCGGGGCAAAATTGACGTCAAATACACAGGCAATATGCGAGTTACAAAGAGACTGGAATCGAAAAAGAAACCGCTCCAACGATGGTTGATTTATTCTTAAAGTCTGGCGCCTTTTTGAATCTTGAATGAGATTTCTTGCATTGAGATAAATCTCAATTGTCACTTATCGACAGGATGCATTTAACTTACAAATTAGAAGGGCCGTAAACATCCCATCACTTCCGCGTGTAGATAAATTTGCATAGGGATTTTTTGTTTCTTATAAACGGAGGGACCGATTAATAAAACCAAATAAAGTCTCGTGAATGCAAAGTTTAGTCAAGCCCTTTCTTCATAAGAATTACAGAAACATAACTTTTTTGAAATTGTGAAAACGGCGAAAGGCAGAACTTCGATGCATAACGAGCTGCATACAATACCAGGTTGGGGTCGCACGCCTTAATTTGAATAACGCGTCGCCAATTATTGATTTTAATTAGATTTACAGGCAATAAAAGCGTTTGAAGAATTTCCTTTAAATACATTCCTTCGTTTAAACACAAAGTCTAAAGATTGCATTAAAATCGTAAATTAGATTTGGATTGGAGATTCGTAGCTGTTTCTTTATTTTCAGATATCCGATTTTATAACCAATCGTTTTACAATATGGTAAAGTTTTTATTCCTAATCCTCAAGACTACAATAGCATACCACTTAAAAGATATAAGCGCTAAGTATTTATTTCCTTTTTTTTACCGCTATCTTTTCAACACCGCTTATACTATACAATAATCACATCCCTAGTTTTTTTCAAAAGCTATTTTATGAAAAAGCTTGTTATCATACTGCTGATGCTTTCTTTTTGCGGTGCTTCTTTTGCACAGGATATCTCCAGGCATGAAGTTGATAGCCTGATCAGTGCTTTGAAAAGAAGTAAAGCAGATACTGCAAGAATTAATTTGCTTCTAACATTGGCCAAATTTCAAATTTTTAAGCCTGGTGAATATCAACAAGACCTGGATAGTGCTGTCGTGTTCATAGAAAAAGCAAAAGCGTTGAATGCCAGGTTGAAATCAAATAAATCTCTTGAGTTCATAACTTTAACCGGGGCCTTTCTTATTAAAGAGAGAGGGCAAACAGAGTTGTCAAAAAAAATGGTTGAACAGGTCATTATAATGATAAATGCAGAAAAAGACAAGTCTTATTTGGCTGATGCATATTTTGCGTTATCAGACTACTACGATTATAATGACCCAAAACAACTTTCGGAAAAAATAAATCTTGTAGAGAAAGCGGTAACTGGTTTCCAACAATCAGGAAATAAGGAACGCCAGGGATTAAGCCTGAAAGTTTTGGCGGATTTATATATCAATCAGGGAAAGTATTCAGTGGCTTTGGAGAAATTAAATCTTTCCCTTGAGGCCTACAA
This sequence comes from Ginsengibacter sp., assembly GCA_039933035.1. Lineage (GTDB taxonomy): Bacteria > Bacteroidota > Bacteroidia > Chitinophagales > Chitinophagaceae > Ginsengibacter. The sequence goes on from JBDTOV010000151.1 coordinate 4,019, forward strand.
TTCTATACATTATACCCAATTGCAGGGCGTATATGTTTTATACGGTTCTATCTACATTAACAATGGCAATTATAAACAGGCGCTGGTTTACGAATTGATGGCTTTGGATTATGCAGAAAAAAATAAGGATACAAGCATGAATTTGTGCCAGATTAATAATTATATAGGTATTGTTTTTTATCAGTTAGGTGAAAAGGAAAAAGCAGTTAACTATTATGAAACTGCATTGCAGATAGCTGAAAAGAATAATGACAATGATAACGTACTTGTGATGATTGCTAATTTAGTAGACAATTATACAGGTATGGGTGCACCTGAAAAGGGCCTTCGGTTATTATATACAACGCCAAAAAAATTTCTGGTTCCAAAACATGATCAAAGCGATTATATGATACCCCAGGCATATTTCAGCATTTATTACTTTCTAAATGATTATAAGAAAGCCGGTTTTTATGCCGATAAGCTTATCAATACTATTAACGAGCATAAACCCGATTACGCAAATTTAGGAGGCATATACTACACAGTTGCGAATTATTACATATCTACCAGGCAGTTTATTAAAGCAAGAAATCTTTTAAAGAAAAATGACTTACTAACGTATAACACTGTCGACCCTTTCAGAGCCAATCAAATGGATTATTTAAGGTTCCTTTTAGATAAAGCATCCGGCAATTACAAATCTGCTGTTGAACGGCTCTTGAAATACAACATGGTAAAGGATTCTCTTTTCAATGAAACCAAAAGCAAACAAATTAAGGAGCTGGAGATAGCTTATGAAACCCAAAAAAAAGAAGATTCTTTAAAAATAAAAGATAAAAATATTACGGTCTTAAACCAGCAGCATCAAATGCAGCAAGGCTACCTGGATCGTGCCAATCTTTTGAGAAATGTTACTTTCGGCGGTATTTTGTTATTATTTGTGATCATGGGCTTGCTTTACAGGCAATACTGCAATAAGCAACGAACCAACCAAATGATTATGCATAAAAATGAGTTGCTGGAGCATTTGGTAAGCGAAAAGGAATGGTTGCTTAAAGAGGTCCATCACCGGGTAAAAAATAATTTGCAGACCGTTGTCAGCTTGCTCGAACTTCAATCGGAAAATCTTAGCGACGACGCACTGTCAGCTATTCATGATAGCCAGAACAGGATCTATGCCATGTCACTTATACATCAGAAGTTATATCAAACAGATAATATTGCCTCCATCAATATGCAACCCTACCTGCTTGAACTTATGAATCATTTACGGGCAATATATAATCCGGAACGCACCATTAATTTTGACTTGCAGGTGGCGCCTATAGAACTGGATGTATCACAGGCGATACCCGTTGGGTTGATTGTGAATGAAGCCGTAACCAATTCTATGAAATACGCCTTCAATTATCCGGCAAGCAATCATGAAATAGCAATCGTCCTGGCACAAAATAAAAAACACGCCGTGAAATTGATAATTGCCGACAATGGATCCGGCTTGACGCCTGGCTTCATTAACGCAGACGCAAATGGTTTAGGCTTTAAGCTAATGAATGCACTTGCCGGGGATATTGAAGGGAAACTTACTGTTGAATCAAAAGAAGGCACTGTCATAAAAGTCATTTTCAATGCAAGCATAACATTTGATGAAAGAGCAGAAATTCCGGAACCAGAAAAAGCTTATTCAATATGAATGAAAAAATTCTCATTATAGAAGACGAACCATAGAGGCTCTCAACATCAAGAGAATAATAAAAACGCGACTTATGAAGTTTGCGGTTTATTAAAGATAATACGCTATAAGACAGAAAAAAGTTTAAAGTATTTTCTTTCGTTAGCCCTTACACTTAAACATGAAATATAAAACTAATATTAAACATGTAAATTAGAGTTGCCGAAAGATTCTTATCTCGTTTGTCTTTTTACAAGAATTTCGTCGCTATAATTTCAAAACGATTTAATATGGCAAGATTTTTATTCTTAATATTTAAAACTAAAATTAAAAAAATATTTTATTTAAAAAATGTAATCGCTTAGTACCCGGGTACTGTTTTTTTAATACCACTGTTTTTCTGTGGCTGGTTTGTTATTTACAACCTTTCCTTAAAGTCGTTTTAGTCATCTGAAAAGAAGTAAAGCAGATATTACACGGCTTAGACTTTAAGCTTATGAAAGGGCCTGCTGAGGATATTGAGGGTGAGTTTACAATTGAATCAGTGCAAGAAACACAAATCAGAGTTTGCTTTGATGCAAGTATCCCTTCCCAGGAAACCAACACCGTGATAATTGCGGAGAAAACAGTGGCTGCCTGGCAGAAGAATTTGGGAGTGTACCTGTGATGGTTTTTAGAGCAGTCTAAAACTTAAATCGTTATAAAAAACATCCAGATGGTATCGATATTTATCAGGCTGTTATTTAATAAAATCACCATTGTCCCGGGCTTCTGTGCGGCATACCTGTCCATATTTTTATGTGGTGCGGTTACCGCTCAAATCACACACGACAGGATTTGGAACAATTACAGCCTGGCGCAAAAAAGATTACTGGTAACAGCTACCGCACAATTTCTGTATACGGTAAGCCAGGGTCAATTGGATAAAGACAGCTCGGTACTCTATTCCTGCAGCATTTATGGTGTGGGCCGGCTGTTTCCCTATAAGGATGGGTTTGTAAAAGAATGGACTTCTCCCGGAACTCAATTAATAGAAACGGGCAATATTGATCAGGCAACTCAATTATTGGGCAAGCTTAAAGCCGTAGAGAAAATAAAGTTACTGCTTGAATTAGGGATCTATTATCTCTATAAAACTGGTGCAACAACGCCAGACCTTTACAGTGCTTATTTCTTTACCGGACAGGCCATTCAGCTTAGCAGCACCCTCGGAATCGAATGGCAATTGGAAAGCAAAAGTTTACTCGGCAAAATATACTTCCAGGAAAATAAACTTGACCAGGCAAAAGATGTTTTTTCCGAAATATTAAAAGATTGCCAGCGTACAAAAGACGAAAGCAACATGGCCATTGCTTATGAAAACTTAGGCAAGCACCTGCCTTACGGGGATCCCATGAAATTAAAAAACCTCGAGCTGTCATTCGATAGCTACGAGGCGCTAAAGATGAAAGAAAAACAACTGGACGTTTTATCCGAGATCGTGGTGATTTATTTTATGTCAGACTGGGCCATGGCAGAAAAAAAACTCTACCAGGTACTGGAACTAATGAAGCAAGACGGATATGAACACACTTTATTTACGCAATATGTTTTGTCTTACCTGGCAGATGCAAAAGGTAATTTCATCGAGGCGCTATCTTATATTAACGAGGCCATGGTGAATATGAACTATACCGGAGATACCGTATTTTCAGCGCTTTTTTATACAATTGAAGGTGATGTGCATAGTGTGATGGGAAACCAGGACAGCTCAGTTTACTGGCACAAAATGGCCATGGCAGCCAGGTATCGCCAGCCACCGCTTTTCTGGTATAAAAGCTTCTTTGCCGTCGTTCCGTCTCTAATTGATTTGGGCCGGAAAGAAGAAGCTCTTGAATTGACAATCGAAATACCAAAAGAGTTTCCCCCTGTTACCATGTTCGACAGTATGCATTTAGCTTACATTGTTGGGCTTTGTTATGCCAACTTGAATAATATGAAATTGGCGGAAAAAAATTATTCCATCTTTCTAAATTTTGCAGATCATTTCCCCCCGGAATTTACTTATACTGAAATGCCGGACGCGTACTCAAACATAGCATGGTTCTATTTTAATAAAAGCGATTACATGAAGTCGAGGTTATACCTCCAAAAGACCTTTACGGTGGTAAAAGGAAGAACCGGAGTCTTTATACTTGCCAAAAGTTATGGCCTGTTATTTAAACTGGATTCTGCAGCAGGTGATTTCCGGGCGGCCATGGAAGACCATGTTAAGTACAAATTTTATGCTGACTCAAATGCACATATTTCACAAAGATTGCAAATGGATGAACTGACTATGAAGTATGGCGCAGAAAAGAAAGACCAGGATATTAGATTCCTGAAGCAACAGGGCATTGCTCAGCAATCAGAATTAAAACAAAGTGCTTTGGTGAGAAACATATTTGTTGCGGGCGTTATTCTGCTGATCATTATTATGTCACTATTGCTGAACCAATACCGGTTGAAACAACGTACCAATAATGCCATCAACAAAAAAAATGACGCATTAAATAAACTGGTCAACGAAAAAGAATGGCTGCTTAAAGAAGTTCATCACCGGGTAAAAAATAATCTTCAAACAGTGGTTAGTCTATTGGAACTGCAGTCTGAAAATCTGAAAGATGAAGCATTGTCAGCTATACATGAAAGCCAGAACAGGATTTATGCAATGTCCCTTATCCACCAAAAGCTGTATCAAACCGATAAAATTGCATCTATCAATATGCAACCCTACCTGCGGGAACTTAGTAATCATTTACAGTCATTCTATAATCCAGAACGAAAAATCAATTTTGACATGCAGGTGGCGCCCATAGAACTGGATGTATCACAGGCGATACCCGTGGGGTTGATTGTTAATGAAGCTGTAACCAATTCTATTAAATACGCTTTCAATCAGTCTGTAAGCTTCCCTGAAGTATCAATTATTTTAGTACAAAATAAAAAGCAGGATTTAAAATTGATAATTGCCGATAATGGAACCGGATTACCATTTAGTTTTAATACCAACGATACAAGTGGTTTGGGCTTTAAGCTAATGAAGGCACTTGCCGAGGATATTGAAGGGAAGCTTACTATTGAATTAAAGGAAGGCACTGTCATAAAAGTCATTTTCAATGCCAGCATAACATTCGATGAGAAATCGGAAATTCCGGAACCAGAAAAAACTTATGCGATATGAAAGAAAAAGTCCTTATTGTAGAAGACCAGTCCATAGAGGCGCTCAACCTTGAAAGAATACTCAAAAAGGCAGGGTATGAAGTCTGCGGTATTGCTAAGTCTGTAGAGCAAGCTTCGGCAATAATCGAGAAACAAAATCCCGATCTTGTACTACTTGATATTTTTTTAAAAGGGCCGCTTACGGGAATTGATCTTGGGCATAAATTGAGGGATAAAAATATTTCTTTTATATACCTTTCTGCAAATTCAAACCAGGCAACATTAGATGCCGCCAAAGAAACCCGCCCGGACGGTTTTTTGGTAAAACCCGTCAGGGAAAAGGATGTGATTGTGATGCTAGAGATCGCCCGTTATAAGCGTGTGCATAGCCCGAAATCATTAGTGGACCCACAAGTAAAAACCGACATACAGGAAAAAGACAATCGGCTCAAAAAAACAGAGACTATTGCAGAAGTAAGTGATACCGGCCGTGGTGACAATTTTCATGGAATTATTGGTAATAGTCCTAAACTACAGGAGCTATTGCGACTCGTTCAAATAGTAGCTCCTACAGAAACCGGCGTACTGATACTGGGTGAGAGCGGCACCGGTAAAGAAAGGATTGCGCAGTGTGTACATACTTTATCACCACGCAAATCAGGTCCCTTCATTAAAGTAAATTGTGCAGCGCTTCCTGCAAACCTGATCGAATCAATATTATTCGGTCATGAAAGAGGAGCCTTTACCGGGGCCTTTGAAAGAAAGATAGGAAAGTTTGAACAGGCTCAGAAGGGAACAATTTTCCTGGACGAAATTGGTGAATTACCTCCTGAATTGCAGGTTAAATTGCTAAGGGTATTGCAGGAAAATGAAATAGAACGGTTAGGAGGAAGAGAGGTAATCAAACTGAATGTTCGCATGATAGCAGCTACCAACCGTAACCTTGAAAAGGAAATCGCCGAAGGCCATTTCAGGATGGACCTGTATTATCGACTAAATGTTTTCTCTGTTTATTTACCTGCTCTTCGTGAAAGGAAGGAAGATGTTCCTGCGCTTGTTACTCATTTTACCGAAAAGTTTTGCAGTAAATCAGGTAGGCCCCCGCTCAAAATTTCAAGGCAGGTACTCGATGAACTCACTCAATATAGCTGGCCGGGTAACATCAGGGAATTGGAGCATGTAGTCGAAAGGGCGGTGCTGCTGACCCCAGGTGATTCCATCAAAGAAGTAAACTTGCCTGCTAATAAAATGAAGAACACTGGAACTGATAATGATCAAATAATCATCAAGACTATTGACGAGAATGACCGGGACTACATTTTAAAGATCCTCAAACATACAAAAGGAAAAATTTCCGGAGAGGGTGGCGCGGCGGAGTTGCTGGGCGTTCCGCCGACGACTTTAAACTCAAGAATGAAGCGGTTAGGAATAAGCAAAGAACACTTCGGATAAATATGAATTGTGGTTCCGACGCTTAACCTATCATTCTTCTACAAATCCCTTAAGTATATTCTACTATGTTAATTTATCTAGGTCCCACTTACCGCATGTATATCAGCAACAAGCAACACCTGTAATTTGATTGTATTGATCTTGTAATTTAAGTTATCCAGGTACTGGGTCATTGAGTTTACTTCTGCCGCCAACTCTGTTAGCATCGTCGCTCTCAGATCCAGGTTGTCCTGATTAAAAATGCCGCCATTACCAAAAAGCAGTTTTGCCGTGGTGTTGTCCAGTGAATTATTTAAATCAAATTTTAACCAGCGCATTTTCAACACCTGCACTATTGACTTCTGTGGAGAATTTCCAAATCCTGGCTCATTTAAATAATACCATAACTGGGGTGGATAGATCAGTTTGCTGCTATCGCCATTCCAGATATTTTCCAGCAGGTTCCTGTCGGTTACCATTTTCAATGTATACCTGCTAGTCTTCAACGTGGCAATTCCTAAACCGGCCGATAGCAAACCACCACCTATTCCAACAACATAAGTTGATATTTTACCGGTTAATAAAACCGGGAGGATGGTAGTAAGTGACCCAACAGCAATTGCACCAACAGTTAGCCTCGAATTAATTTTTGCGTTCAGGTTGCCGAGGTAAGCGGAAAGCTGCCTCGTTCTGAAGCTCTCACATTGCAGTTCCGAAGAAACAGCATCAATCTCAGATTTAACAAGCGATATGTTTTTTTGTATTTCGATTGTATATGCTAAAAACAGGCGCTCTGCAATTATGGGAGAGTCCCTTCCAAGTTCAACCAGGTTAATGATCAACTGCATAGTTCCCGATGCATTGGCCGTCAAAATTCCCTGCTTTGAAAGGAACGGCTGAAGTTTAGCCGCTTGCTCAAAAAGGCTATCAAGATTTTGCACAATAGCAGGCAGTCCGCTATAATCTCCTGTTGAAGGTGAAACGCAAAAATCCTGTTTCAACTTCAATTTTGAGGTGCTTACAATTTTGGCAGATTGGCATCCGGTGATAATGAAAGCCATCATCAAAAAGTATGTAGTAAAGTGGCGACTGATGAAGCGCCGTTGATTTTTAAACATGGTATAAAATAATTAATACGTCACTAATCAAAATAAAGCATCAGTAAAATTCATTGCATATTTACAGGTTCTGTACAAAGAGTTAAAATCGTCCAGGCCATTATAACGGTGCCCGTTAATAAAAAATGTTGGAGTGCCATCTACTCCACCCTTTACACCACTTTCAAAATCGTTGATCACTTTGTGAATTAACTTTTTATGTTCCCTGCTATTTTCAAAAGTGGTAGTATCCAATTCAATTTCTTCCGCAAAACCGGAGAAGGAACTGCGAACCAAATAGGTCCTGTTGTTTAAAAATCTTATCGTGCATAAACCAAAACTTACCTTGTAGTGCGGCGGCTTCAGAAGCAACCTGTAGCTTCCCATGCTAACGGATGTGCGGCTGGGAGAGGGAAATGATGAAATATAAATTTTAACTGATCACCGGGATATTGCTGTAGTAACTTTATGGCGATATAAACACTTCCGCTATGACTGCATTGAAAATCGCCATACTGTATCAGTTCTATGGGTGGTGTTGCAGCTCCAATAAAATTATCCCGTTTGATACAAAAGGGCATTCTTAACATACTTCTCATAGAAAACTATTAGATGGTAGAAAAACCAGATGCAAACTTTTTAATTATCACCTGGGATATTCCGGATTAATATTCACCACGCAATCCGCATAACCGTTATTGTTGGTTATTAGTAACCGATAAATCGACTATTAAGAAGCAAGCCTCGCCATCCTAAATCCTGAAGGCGGGCAGCCAAACTGAGATTTGAAGAGTCTTGAAAAATGTGCAATATTTTCAAATCCTGTTGTGTAACATATATCTGTAACAGTCATTGTGGTACTTACTAATAGCTCTTTGGACTTCTCCAGCTTTTTCTGCCTGATCCACTGAGAGGGAGGCATATTATAAATGGCAAGAAAATCTCTTCTAAAGCTTGACAAACTTCTTCCGGACAAAACAGCGAGCTGGTTCAAAGAAATTGAATTCATTAGATTTTCTTCAACAGTGGTTGTGATATTCATGCGAAAGTGTTCCCTCAGGTCGAGCACCTGTTCCAGCACTTTTGTATCGTTGCTGGCCAGGCAAAATAGTAACTCCAGCAATTTGATCTTAACCAGGCTATCTTCTACCCTTCCTTCCCCGACAAAATAAGGCTCAAGTGACTCAATGTATTTTACGAATTTTTTGTCAGGCATATTTATAATGACCTGGCAAACCTCATCTTTTGCTGTGATGGATAATTCGGTAAGTTTAATAAATTCCTTTACCAGTTCGTGCCGTAAAGTGAACTTAATATAATCGATTGTTGCTTCGCAATCTTGATCGAAACTCATTTCATACTCTATTAAAGTATCCTTTTTAAGAAAGGCACATTGATTTTTATTAAGCTTGTACGTTGCATCGCCATACCGTATCTCAAAAGTTCCGGCTGAGATAAAGAGCAAAGTATTTTCTTCTACAAACATGGACCCTTCGGAACATGCTGTATGCGACCGAAACTCTACAGCAGTTGTGCCATTATGCTCTAAAACTTTGTGTTTTGAAAAATGAATTTCCCGATTTGAGATTGTTTTGTTGGTTACTGATTGCATGTTGTTAGTTTTA
>JBDTOV010000152.1:0-12979 GCA_039933035.1 Ginsengibacter sp.
CAGTGGTAATTTTTATGGAGATGCGGCACATTGGTTAATACAGAAAAACACCGTATTCACGTCATTGTCATTTTTAAATGTTACCAAATACCCTCCTTCTCTTCTTTATATTTTGATGACTTTAGGACCTGGACTTATTTTTCTTTCTCTTTCAGAAAAACCTTTGAACCAGTTGGCTTCAAAGATTACCGTCTTCGGCAGGGTGCCGATGTTCTATTACCTGGCGCATATTTTTTTGATACATTTACTTGCTATGATGTGCGCAAATATATCAGGGTACAAATTGCAGGATATGATTTTATCCACAAGGATAAACGCATCGCCGCGATTAAAAGGTTATGGTTTTAATTTAGTAGTTGTTTACATAGTATGGATTAGCCTCGTGATATTTTTATATCCGTTTTGTAAATGGTTTGATGAATATAAACGTCGTAATCAAGCTACGAAATGGTGGCTGAGATATTTGTAAAAAGTTTTATTATTCGCGTTAAATTTATATAATATGATCTTGTAAATATATTGGCAGCACATTTAAAGTATTTAATAATGAAAAACTTAAAAATATCTGCGGCTCAATTTGAGCACAAAAGCGGAGACAAGGATTACAATCTTTCAATCATCGAAAAATTATCGAAAGAGGCATCCAATGAGGGTTCAGATGTAATTGCATTTCACGAATGTTCTGTTACCGGATATAGTTTTGCAAGAAGGCTTACAAAAGAACAAATGCTTGACCTGGCAGAGTTTATTCCCGGAGGAAAAAGCATTTTAAAACTTCAGGAAATTGCAAAGAAGTTTGATATAACTATATTAGCCGGGCTCTTTGAGAAAGATAAAAATAGCAATTTGTTCAAAGCCCATGTTTGTGTCGATAAAAGCGGGGTGGTTGCAAAATACAGGAAACTGCATCCTTTTATCAATCCACATTTAACGCCGGGGCAAGAGTATTGCATTTTCGAAATTCATGGTTGGAAATGTGGTATCCTGGTTTGTTATGACAATAATGTAATAGAAAATGTGAGAGCTACAACGCTATTGGGAGCTGACATAATTTTTATGCCGCACGTAACGATGTGTACGCCTTCCACAAGACCGGGTGCAGGATTTGTTGACCCTAAATTTTGGGAAAACAGAGAAGCTGATCCTACATCATTACGATTAGAATTTGACGGAATGAAGGGCCGTGGCTGGTTAATGAAATGGTTGCCTGCAAGGGCTTATGACAATGGAGTGTATGTGATTTTTTCTAACCCGATTGGTATGGACGATGACCAATTGAAAAATGGTTGCTCTATGATTATAGATTCTTTTGGAGATATTCTTGCTGAATGCCGTTCATTCAACGACAGCCTTGTTACGGCTACAATCACTCCCGAAAAACTCACACAGGCTGGTGGACATAGATACATAAAGGCGAGAAGACCGGAACTATACAAAGACATTATTGGACAAAGCCATAAGTCTGAACAAAAAGTAATATGGCTCAATATTGAATAAAACTGTCACTAATTATACGTAATAGAGAATCTACATTACTCAATTAATCAACATGTCAGAAAGAAAGAATTTTAATACGTCAAAAGTCACCCGCATGTCACCCATTTTTCCGCAAGCTGTTATTGTAAATGATTTTATTTTCCTTTCAGGAATGGCAGGCATTGATCCCATTACGGGTTCTGTTGTCTCAGATAATTTCGAAGAGCAAGCCGGGCAATGTTTTCAAAATATTAAAATTATTTTAGAAGAAGCGGGCAGCAATCTTAGCAAAGTGGTTAAGACTACAATATTCATGGTAACTGGCAATGATTTTAGCATTATTAATAAAGTTTATCAGGAATTTTTTCCTGGTGATGCGCCGGCACGTAGTGTTCCTCAGGTAATGCCATTTCCCGCAGGGATTTTAATTTCTGTAGAGTGTTTAGCAATTAAATAAAAAATTAAAATTAAAAGAAATTAAAATGACCAAAAGAAATTTAGACAATGCCGAGCAAATTACAATTAAGGTATTTGATGCTGTTGAAAAAAGTAATATGATTATTACTGGCAAATAAGAAGCACAATTGTCTGCAGAAGTTTGCAATTTAGCTTCAGAAATATTTGGCATTAAAGATCGCTGGCACAAGAAAATTGTGAGAGCGGGCAAAAATACTTTATGCAGTTATCCTGAAAATCCGCCTGATGAAATAATACAGGATGATGATATTGTAATCCTTGATTTCGGGCCAATTGTAGATGGATATGAAGCCGACTTAGGCAGAACTTATGTAATGGGAAATGATGACGGCAAAATGAAAATTAAAAATGATGTTGAAAAAGCCTGGTACGAAACGCAGCATTGGTGCAGTAAGCAAACATCTTTAAAATCATCTGATTTATTCGCCTATGTTGTAAAAAAAGCAACTGAATATGGTTATACTTTTGGTGGCGAAATTGCAGGACATATTGTAGGTAAATTCCCTCACGAACAACCATTAGATCCGAAAAGCCTGGAGTTAGACATCCACCCAGAAAATCATAATGATATGTTTTTACCCGATGCAAATGGCGATAAAAGACATTGGATTTTAGAACTACTTTTTATTGATAAAGAAAATAAAACAGGTGCCTATTTTGAGCAATTGCTATAATATATAACTAACTGAAAAATATTTTACACATAAAAAATGAGTATCACTACAACAGACAGGCCGGCATTAATTCTTATTGACATTCAAAAAGGATTTGACAATATTGAATATTGGGGCGGGCAACGGAACAATCCAGACGCGGAAGAAAATGCAAGAGAACTTTTGGCGCTTTGGAGACAACATAATCTTCCCATTTTTCATATTAAGCATTGCTCATCTAATCCGGCATCTTTACTACATGAAACCAATACAGGAAATGAATTTAAAGACCTGGTAAAACCGGTACACAACGAACTTGTAATTAAAAAAAATGTAAACAGTGCTTTTATTGGTACCGACCTGAAAGAGCAACTTGACCATGCAAAAATTACAAAACTTGTTATAGTTGGTTTGACAACTGATCATTGCATATCTACAACGGCGAGAATGGCAGGAAATTTCGGATTTGATACTTTTATTGTTGCAGACGCAACAGCAACTTTCAACAAGATAGGTTTGGGCGGACAAAATTATGCTGCAGAACTTATTCACGAAACTGCCCTGGCAAGTTTACATAATGAATTTGCGACGGTAATTACGACAACCTTTTTGAAACAAAACATAAACCGAAAAGTTATCACAGTTAAAAAATGAATACGCCATTACTGCCTGATGCAAAAACAAAAATTTATGAAACTATAAAGCTGCAAAAAAGTATTCTTTCATTAATAACCTTGTTAGAATACCCGAAGAAAGTAACATACAATAAACCAAACAATTTTAATACATGAAAACATTCAGAATATTGTTGAAGATACTTATAATCGTATCGGTAAGCACAGGCTTTTCAAACCTGGCAATCGCACAAACCCCATATCAAAATGATTTCGAAGAATTATGGAAAACCGTTAATGATAACTATGCATATCTGAATCAACAAAACATTGACTGGAAAAAAGTAAAAACCATTTATAGCCCGGTGGCGGATACTGTTAAAACTGATAACAGCTTTATTAGTTTTTTAGAAACTGTTTTAAATGAACTTCATAATGGTCATAACTCTTTAAGTACAAATTTACCCACGTCAAACAGATTAGTGCCGTCAGGAATGGATGTGTATGTGGAAAAAATGAATGGCAAATATTTTATTACCGATGTAAGAAAAGGTTTTGGGGCGGAGCAATGCGGGCTTAGAACCGGTATGGAAATTTTAAAGTTTAATAATAGAAGCATTGATGAACAGATAGTGAAATTTCTTCCTAAATACACCAATACCTATAATCAGCCAATGTATCAATATGCAATTGATATGCTGTTTGCCGGCACACACGACAAACCCAGGAAAATTACTACAGCACTAAACGGAATTCAAAAGGATTATTTCCCTGATAACTTAAAAATATCCGGCAACAAGAAATTAATCGAGTGTAAAATCTTAGATAATAAAATTGGCTATATCAAAGTGAGTAACTCACTCTACAACTTTGATTTGATAAACGAGTTTGATAGCGTATTGGATAGTTTCATTTTATTAAAAGGCATCATACTCGACCTGTCAGAAACACCCAGCGGCGGTAATACCACAGTGGCAAGAGCCATTATGGGCAGATTAATTGATACCAAATTGCCATACCAAACTCACGAAGTTGATGAATCCGTATATGACACAAAGCAAATTTGGACTGAGTATGTAATACCAAGAAAAAAAATATACAAGGGCAAGGTTGTTTTGATGGTAGGGCATTGGACGGGTAGTATGGGAGAAGGCATTGCCATTGGGTTGGACGCCATGAACAGGGTTACAATCGTTGGAACAAAAATGGCAGGGCTTCTCGGGGCAATTGATGGTTTCAAATTGACCAATACAAAAATCGGTTTCCAAATTTCAACAGAAAGGCTCTATCATATTAATGGTACGCCAAGAGAAAATTACAAGCCTGACATATTAACCAAAGACAGCGAAGAGACCTGGAGCCAGGCTAGAAGGATAATGGAGCTGAACTAAATCTGCCTGGCCCGCAGTAAAAACAAACACATTCACGAAGTAAGTTTCAAATAAAATAAAATGGGCGGCAACTTTTTTAAAATAGGGACAAGTTCCTATATACCCAGGTGGGTGATTGTTTTCTTTTGCAACCGAAACAGATTTCAACTTAAAAATCAAAAAGATTCAAAATCAAAAAACAAACAAATGAAAAAATTATTTAACGCGCCTACATGTCTAATTCTATGCCTCTGCGTTTTCTGATTTCCAGGGTTATCCCTAATTGCCTAATTACTTGTTCTGAAATAGAACAGCCTTATAAGAAGACGGTCGAAAAAAATACTTATAGTTTTACAGATGTCTTTTGAGGCTTGTCGAATTTTTTACACCAGTTCCCTCATATAATTAATACTAAAAACAAAGGATAATGGCAGACATTCTGTTTCCCACACATTTGCACAGAGCCGCTGTGGAAGTTGCCAAAAAATTTTTTCTTGGGCAGCCTAACGTTGACACTATTTTATTGGTAAATTCTCTTGCGAGAGGAAAAGCTTCAACAGATAGCGACATTGATATCTGTGTATTGGTTACTGAAACAACAAATAAAGAAGAAATTATAAAGCTTGAAAATATTTGGAATAACCTGTCAGCTTCTGATAAAATTTTAAATCAATATAAAAACTCACATCAATTTGCTCAAATTCATTTGGATGTTATTGACGGCATTTTCAACGCTGCACCTTGGGAGAACGGCGGAGGAATTGATTTTTTTGAAGTTGAGATAGGCAACCGCCTACAGTACGCTGCACCCTTAGCAATTGAAGGGAAATATTTTCAAAAATTGAAATTAACATGGCTGCCTTATTACGATAAGGTGCTTCAAAGCGAAAGGTTACCATTAGCAAAAGAGAATTGCTTGTATGATTTGGACCATATTCCTTTTTTTAGTAAAAGGGGATTACACTTCCAGGCCTTTGATCGATTATACATTGCGTTTCAAAAATTCTTACAGGCCCTTTTTATAAAGCATCAAACCTATCCAATTGCTTATAATAAATGGATAAAGGAGCAGATAGTAGAAATCCTGCGGCTGCCTGATTTATATAAGGATTTGCGAAAAATTATTTCCATCAACAACATTGAAAGTATAGAAGTTGATAATAAAGCAAAAACTTTGAAAAAATTGTTAGACACTTATTGTTAAACATTCCTGGCAACACAGGCAATTAAAAAATTTTTCCAAACACTCCCCTTACATAAAAAACCTCAATGTTTGTAAGTTAAATGCCTGTAGCGCGATCTACGTGGCATAAATTCAACTTTTTAGAAAGATTTACTGATCCAGGGTCATCCATCCCCCGTTAATAAAGTATTATTTCAATAAAGCAAATGTTGCTGGTTTTATTACCGCCGCAGTAAATGAAGATCATAAGATTATTCCAACAAGGCAAATGGCTATCAATTCCGACACCGTTTTTAAATTGTTTCGGCCTTTTTCCATTTTTCTATTTCCTACACTATCATCATCCCAGGTATCAACATCCACCTGCCAATTATTATCCAACACTTGTCGCCAGGTTACACTTGATTCGGGATTAGTTAAATACTAAGGAAGGATTACTAAACTAGGAATGGGTCGCCGCCATATTAAAAAAGCGATCACCTGTTTTATTCTGTAAAATTTTATAAGTCCGTCCATAAAAAAATTGCAGGAAAAATCAAAGATTACATTCAGATTTGAAATATGAATAAGAAAAAGCAAGTGCCATGGGATCTCGGAGTATTGGTTGACGGGCCTATCGTTGACAAAGTCAATAAATTAAAAGATGATATCGTGTCTGCTTTGCAGCACTAAGCCAGCGTCTTTTTTTTGTTGTTCAACTATAGATGATAATATGGGGAATGTTTTGTGTAAAATAGGGAGAAATTTCTCTCTATTTCTTAGTATAAAAACAAACTTTGTACTACACTATAAAACTTTAAAAAATGAAAAAATTTATCGTAGAAAGAAAATTACCCGGCGCTGGCAACATGACCCCGGAAGAATTAAAGTCTCTTTCGAAAACTTCTGTTGACATCATTGCAGATTTTGGCAAACCCTATTCGTGGATACAGTCCTTCATTACTGAGGATAAAATATATTGTATTCATGTTGCCGAAACTGAAGATGATATTAGAGAACATTCAAAAATTGGAAATTTCCCTGTAAATATAATTGAGGAAATAAAGGCGATCATTGACCCGGGTACTGCTGATTAAACACGGGGAGTACTGATTAAATAATTGAAATCATCCCCCAACATGCTTAAAAGATCATAATTTTAATATAATTATTAAATAAAAATGAAACTGATTGAACGGGACAATTTCCTGGAAACTTTGCAGAGCCGGTTTAACAAAATTTCGGCGGCTGAAGGTCATTGTTTCTTTATAACGGGAGAAGCAGGTATTGGCAAAACATCATTAATAAAAGCCTTTCTCAAACAAGTTGGAGAAGATAGTATGCAGTTTGTAGGCGCTTGCGATTCTCTTTTTGCACCTCGCCCGCTTGCTCCTTTATATGATGTTGCTGTGCAGATTAAGAAAAACTGGGCTGATAATATTTATTCGGTTTCATCAGTGACAGAATTATTTACAAAATTTGTGGAAGAATTTTCTGACAGTGCACTGCCTGTCGTGCTAGTATTTGAAGACATCCACTGGGCTGATGAAGGAACACTTGATTTCATAAAATTTTTTGCCCGAAGAATTAGCAGGATCCGATGCTTGTTTATTCTCACCTCCAGGGATGATGTAATGAACCGAAAGCAACCATTGAGAAATTTACTTAGCGACCTTGCAACCGATACATTCACACGGATGAAGTTAACGCCCTTATCAAAAGAGTCAGTGCATAAGCTTGCTTATCAAAAAGGATATAATGCAGAAAACGTCTATAATATTTCTGGCGGAAATCCATTTTATGTAAATGAAATATTAGCTTCTTACAGTCCCGGCATTCCCGATAATATTAAAGATTCAATACTGGCAGTGTATAACCGACAGGAAGAAGCTACAAAAAGTGCGTGGCAATTATTATCTGTAATTCCGGAAGGTCTGGAGCTTGACCGATTTTTAAAAATTGATGTTACGTTGCACCTTCCAATCGAAAATTGCCTGGAGACAAAAATCCTCGTGGTAAAAAATGACAGGATTCAGTTCAAACATGAATTGTACCGGCGAACTATTGAAAATTCTCTTTCACCATTTAAGCGTGTTGCCTTGCATAAAAATTTGCTTGAACTTTTTTTGACAGCTTTCGAAGAAACGGGGGAAATAGAGCGTATTGTACATCATGCAAAAAATGCCAGCGAGAATAAGCTGGTATTACAGTATGCTCCAATCGCTGCAAAACAGGCAGCTTCCGTAGGATCTCATTTGGAAGCGGCAAAATTATTTTTCACGGCTATAGAATATTACGATAAAAAGGACACAGAAAAACTGGTGAAGCTTTTCGAAGAGTACGCCTATGAATGCTATCTAACCAACCAGGTAAATGATGCGATTATTTACCAGGCAAAGGCTTTAAAAATAAGGAAAGACAAAAATGAATTGGAAGAAATTGGAAACGGTCTCAGCTTTCTTTCAAAGCTTTGGTGGTATGAGGGTAACCGTATAAAGGCGGAAAGTTTTGCTGAACAGGCAATTGAAGTTTTAAACGGTGAAAGCGCTTCACGGGCCAAAGCAATGGCTTGCAGCAATATGTCTAAATTAAAATCCGAAATGGATCATTTGGACGAATGTATATTTTGGGGGGAGAAGGCTGTCGCGATTGCTGAAGAAGTTGACGACCAGGAAACTATTAGCGATGCACTTCTCAATATGGGATCTGCTATAATGATGGACGATCAATTGCGCAATAACGGCATTAAGCTACTGGAGCAAAGCCTGCAGATTGCATTAAAAAATTCATACCATGAACATATAGCACGGGTCTATAGCACCCTGGGTGGCAACTGGGTCGCCATAAAAAATTATGATTTAGCGAAAAAATATTTAGAACTAGGTATAGACTATTGTGAAGAAAAACAAATTGATTCTCTTAGATTATACATGTTATCGTCCAAGGCAAGACTGTACCTTGAAACAGGTAATTGGAGTGAGGCTTATAGCATCGCAGACAACCTGCTGAAAAAGGAAAACCTTCCATTGATTATTAGAATTGGCGCACTCGCAGTAGCAGCTACTATTAAAATAAGAAGAGGAGATACGGATGGTCGGGCCTTATTAATTGAGGCAAAAAATAAAGCTTTTGAAACTACAGAACTTCAAAGAATTATCCCTGTATTTCTGGCACTGTTGGAATATGAATGGATAAGCGGAAAAAGCCTCATTGAAGAAGAAGTTTTAGCGGGAAAAATAAATACAGTGGTTCAGTTAGGGAAATTTTCTAAAGAGAGTAAGTTTTACTTTTGGCTGAGAAAAACAGGAAAGAACTACCTGCTTCCCGGTGAAAAGATGGGTGCAGCAATGAGTCCAAAAGAGATTTCTTTTTGGAATAAAAAGGGTTCAGCATATGAACACGCACTTATTTTATTTGAAGGTGATGAAGATGATAAAAGAAAAGCATTGGCAATGATGCAGCAGCTGGATGCAGATGCAGTATGTGAAAAAATGAAAATGCAAATGCGGTCTTCAGGCATCAGAAAAATCCCTCGTGGCTTAAGAGAAAGTACCAAAGGGAATCCTGCCCAATTAACAAACCGCGAATTAGACGTTCTTCACTTATTAAAAGGAGCGGTGCAGAATAAAGAGATAGCAGAAACATTATTTATTTCTCCCAAGACAGTTGATCACCACATTTCCTCTATCCTTTTTAAACTTGATGTAAACTCCCGTACAAAAGCTGTTGAAGTGGGTATTCGCCTGGGTATTTTAAAATTGAACCATTGCGTTCATTAAGCAGTCTTGTACTTATACTTTTTATTTATAACGAAAAATAGCGTTCTGGCCATGCCCGGTAATCCGGCGTGCTTTTGAGTAAGACAGTACAATCGCAAACATCTTCACAAAGAATATTACCTGCTAAGATACATTCCACGTGTCGGCGGTTATTTGGCAGTCGCTGTAATGGCCGAACCTGGAGTCCTGGGACGATTTAATAACGAATGGCAATTTTCTAATTTTATGGGATTGGTGACTGGCATCCACTAAGTAACAGCACCATCAAACCAATGAGATTTACCCCTGGTAGCCGTAATTTGTTACGCAATATATAATTTTCCCCTATGTCGTTGAATGATAATTTCAACCATCACGACATAATTCACCAATATCAATTACAATGATTCAAATCCACAGCGCTTTAAAGATCAGGGAATACTCTTTATAAAAATATGTAACCTCTCATATCGTTTTAAACATGGCAGCGCTTCGTTATTCTATTTTCTGATTGTTTTATTATATTGTTGTCATGCAAATTTATTTTGTAACTCTTGCAATACCGTTCATGATTCCACCCTTTATCATTTTTCCATATCCATCGTCTGGTAACAGGCTGGAAAACGAAAGCGCTAATTCATAATTCCTTTTTGCATTGCCGGGGTCGTCCAGGTCTTCATAGCATTTGGCAATGTTTAAATATAGAGACGGAAAAGTTCCTTTAACTTTGTCGTTATTGATTTTTAGCGCCAACTGCAAAGATGTTTCATCCCATTTAAGTTTGTCTGCAGGGCTTTTTTGATGTCGGGCAACATAATGAGCAGCAGTAAATTTTTCAAAATTATTTGTTGCTTCCTCCCAGGCTTCGAGAAAGAGTTTACTTGCTTCTTCTGGTTGGCATTTTCCTTCCATCTCCATGCCTTTAGCACAGAGTTTAACTATATTATTGTTTGGGTCGAATTCCATGTGTGATTATTTTGTCGTCTAAATTTTTATAGTAATTTTTTTCAGTGGTTAAGCCACTCTTTCGGCGAGTGTTCTCAGCCCAACATTAGTCAATCAAAACTTATCCTTGCAAACTGGGAGTAATTTAAATCCGATTATTTGTTGGTAGCTGACGTTTCTATCTGCGTCCTAAATGCGTCAATAAATTTTGTAAAATCGCGTTTTGTTTTGTCGTCCGTAATTTGTCCTTGTTCATTTATTTTTCCTTTAATTCCTTGTATCAATAACGTTGTTTCATTAGTAAATTTTGTCATAACAGTTTTCATAATTAACTGCAATTCTTCGTGCCCCTTTTGTCCACTTGCAGAAGCAGTAATAAGTCCAACTGGTTTATCTGAAAATACTGTTGTCGAAACGCACCATTCAATTGCATTTTTAAGTCCACTGGGAATACTAAAAACATATTCCGGCGTACAAATTAATATTCCGTCCGCTTGTTCAATATTTCTTCTAAATGCTACAATTTCTTTCGGTGGATTGCCTATTGAAAGTTCCGGGTCAAAATGAGGCAGACTTTTCAAGTCGTTAAAAATTTTCAAACGGTACATATCTTTTGTCAAACCGGCGAAATTGTCAATAAGTCTCTCGTTTGCTGAATGACTACTGGCACTTCCAATGATTGCAAAAATATTTTTCTTGTTTTCCATTCTTTATTTGTCAATTTGTACGCAGTCTTTAATACTTACCATTAACGGGCGGCGGCTCCTCGCAGGCAGCATACGAATTCCGTTAGCCGGTAATCTTCCAAATTTATAATTAAAAGTTCATTATGACTACCGTTTAATAGAATTTGCAAGCCTGGGAGTTATAGCTGAAACGCTCACTAAAGCTCATTGTTGGCACGTCTGCCTGGTTTACATTAGATGCGCTTGCCGGATACAGTTAGTTTATAAATTATCGTCGCCTCATTTTTTCTTCTCTTTTCTCTCCGTAGAAGGAGGAACAAATAATGCAAATTCCCCGGGTTCAAGTTTTCTTAAAGCTACCATAAAGGCTGGTTTCCTGGTTGCGTGTGTTTTTCAGTTACCAATGAAAATACCTTTCGCTGTGTTGCAATGGAAAATATTTTTTCCAATGCAAGGAAGCAAAACCGCCAAAACTTTTGACAAGAATACTATTAGTGCCATCAAGGCAAAATAATCATCGGTTATCCATACCTTGCTGATTTGTATTGTTACCGGTAATTATACGCCGTGGCAAGGAAAAGTAAAAAATTAAAAATATGAGAATTGACAAATGGCTCAGAAAAAGCTATAATAAAATTACGCACAGCATTGCATTCTATCCCGCTATTATTGCTCTTGGTTTTTTATTGCTTTCGTGGGGAATGCTTAAAATTGATTTTTCCATTTGGGGTAAGCAATTAAAATCAACTTTAAGCTGGCTAAGTTTAAAAGATGCCAGCACTGCACGATCAATTATTTCTACTATTGCCGGTGCGATCATTTCTCTTACGGTATTTAGTTTTTCGATGGTAATGATTGTGTTAAACCAGGCAGCATCGCAAATGAGCAACCGGGTGCTTACCAGTATGATCGAGAATCGGTTTCAACAAATTATACTTGGTTTTTATATTGGCACTATTGTGTATTCGCTTTTTTTACTCAGTACAATTCGTGATATTAATAGTGGCGTATATGTGCCCGCCTTAAGTATTTACCTGCTGATCCTGTTTACCGTTATTGATATATTTCTTTTTATTTATTTCCTGGATTATGTAACGCAAACTGTGAAATATGACACAGTTATACAAAGAGTGAAGAATAAAACCATGGCTACTATGAAAAAAAAGTTTGTTGATAATGCAGAAGCCACCATCAAATGGCCAGGCGCATATTCTGTAAAAATCAAATCTGATGAGTCCGGTTATTTCCAGGGTTTTAGTGAAAAGAAATTACTTACGATTGCGCGCGAAAGAAATTTGCACATTTCTTTTTTATATAAGGAGGCAACTTATTTAATTAAGGGAATTGAATTTATGATTGTACACAGCAAAGAAAAAATTGAAGATGATTGGCTGCAGGACATTTTATCTTCAATGGATTTTTTCAGAGGCCAGCCGATCGACCGGAATGCAGACTATGGGTTTTATCAACTTGCAGAGGTTGCGATTAAGGCATTAAGCCCTGGCATCAATGATCCCGCAACGGCAGTGTTAAGTTTACATGCGTTGACTGATCTTTTTTCATACCGCCTCTATCACCAGCTACCTGCCATTCTAAAAGACGAAAATGATGAACCGCGCATATTGGTAATATCTTCTTCCTTTGAGGAGTTATTTGAAAAATGTATTCACCCCATTTGGTCGTACGGTGAAAAAGATGAGTACATTCAAAAAGAGCTTATATTAATGATGGAGCAATTAAAATCAGCCGATAATAAAAAATTCTATCATAAAATATTTGATGCTTTAGAAAAGAAAATAAAGAAACAACAAAACATGGCTATTGCCTGATAAAGTACC
>JBDTOV010000153.1:0-12978 GCA_039933035.1 Ginsengibacter sp.
ACAATAAAGCGGAAAAAGGATATGTTGATGTAGATTACTTTCAGTATGAGTTAGCGAAATAATTCGCTGCGGCACTTAGATTGGAGGATAAAGTTATAACAAGAATCGACCTCGATAAAAGTAGTATGATAGCATTAACCAATGATATCAGGGTATTAGAAGATGAATAATAGATGATAATACCGAACGAGGAAATTGGTCGTTAAGTTGCAGGCGCTCCTACGTAATCTGTCAACAATTACTTTTTGTTTTTAGATTTAACAGGATCAGGATATTAATTGTCTTTCTAATCATTCGCCATCAGGCAATTATTCTTCGGTTAACAATACACCAGGACTACTCAAATGACTTTTTTTTATTGTAAACCATAAGAGAACAAACGTGGTAATAAGATGAATAATCAGCCATATGCTGCCATAGAGGTCTTTTGCCAAATGCAATTTTTTGATCAAATGGATCAAACGCAAGGGAAATTCACATAAAAACAGTGGTGGATGAAAAATCTTCCAGGAAAATAAATACGATGCCCGTTATTACAAAATCACTCTACACCAACTTGTTTAAAATATTCGGTTTATATTCAGCAGTCTTGTTCATTGATTATATATTTATTGAAAAGGGTTTAAAATTATATTTCGCTTTTAAGCGTTTCGATATTTCGTTTGAGTTGTTCAGCGTACTTTCCAAAAGAGACCTTACACATCCATCTTGCCAAATAAAAACATAATGGAACAAGCACAACAATGGCAATCAGCAACGCAATTATCATAGTGGGTTTTTGCATAATTTCATCAATAGATTTGCCTGAGCCTAAAGAGCCGCCTAACATAAAACCACCGGCTGCGCTCACAGGATAAATTAATAAGCCAACCCTTTGTTGTATGATTATCCAGTTCTTCATGCTGGCGTAATGCCGCTCCATTTCCTGGAGCACCGTGTTTTGAGGTATCGTTTTTTTTATGTCTTTATATAGCAACAATGCTTTTGCTACTGCCCACGCCGTGAAGATTAAAACAATGCCGATGCATACTAGTAATTGCCAAAATGGAAAACGCATCAACAAAAAAATATATCCTGCGCTAATTACAATGCCCAGTGCAGAATTGATAAGCAGATTTCGTTTGATCCTCATCAGCGGATCTTTTGATGTATGTTTTGTAATGCTTTTCATATTTATTAAAGCAGACAAATCAGCATCTTCATCTTCCCCAAAATTTTTCCATTGTTTTCCAGGATTCATCATTTTTATTTTAAATAATTCGCTAATTGTTGTTTAATCCGATGCAGCTTTACTGCCACGTTATTGTTGGTAATGCCAATAGTGACGGCTATCTCAGCGTTTTCAAATCCATCAAGATGCATTGAAATAATTGCCCTGTCTATCTCTGCAAGCCGGCGAATAGCCAATTGTAAAGTTTTAATAGTTTGATTATTTGATGCATCAATTTTCAATGCATCACTATATTGGTCTAAAGAATCTTTATAATCAACAATTGATGCTTTCCTTTTTTGTGTTAGAATCGTATTGAGTGAAATGCGGTAAAGCCATGTGCTGAATTTAGATTCGTTCCTGAAATTTTTCCATGACTTCCACGATTGCAATAATATCTCCTGGTACAAATCTTTTTTTTCTTCTGCATCGGCAGCATACAACGATACCAGTTTATAGATGATACCTTTATCCTGCTTTATTTGCTCTAAGAATTCCTTTTCGCTCACTACTTTAAGTTTACGGGTTTAACTGTATAACCCATTTTTTTAAGTTGTGTAATTAAACCGCCCGGGCCGGCAAGATGCAACGCGCCAACTGCAATAAACTGTGATTGCTCGTCTATTAATGTTGGTAGTATTTTCATCCAGGTTTCATTGCGGTTTTTAATTAAAAAATCTTGATCATCACCTTCTGTTAATGTTTGTGTGTAGATTTTATATATTGAATCAAGATCGTTATTAAAATATGCTTTTAGCAATGCATTGCCCTGCTCAATATTTCTTACTTTATCCCTTATAAAACGCTTTAGCATGGTTGCCTGTTTTTCATCGCTTATTGTACTGAATAAAATATCCATTTGTTGCGTGATGGTTTCAAGAGGCGTTATGGTTTTACCATTCAATTTACTTTCGTTGGTAAAATAAGCATCCAATGGGCAGCCTGAATATTTTGAAAGCAGCATTTGATTGTCTTTGATCAGATAGATCATAGAAAGTGTAAGCATTACTGTCATTGGTTTATAAGGTTGTAATTGCTCTATGCTTTGTCCTAGATCAGCTTTTAATATAGCATCCAGACTGTCTGCAAAATCGCTGCTGATAAAATCTGTGAGTTTTTTATTGCTTAAGAATGCCTTTGAATTTTCCATCGCCAGTTCGCTTGAATCAATGACCACTTCTGTAATAAGTCCCTTTGATTTTTTAAAAGCGTTGGTTACCGCAGGCAACTCTTTTAGGTACGAATCTTTAATAAGATGATACGTTCCGAATAACCAGGATGTGTTTTTTGAACCAGCATGTGTTATGGAATAAAATACGCCATCTTTCTCCGGCTGTGCATATGCTCCAATGGAAATAAATAATGCGAATAAAATAATAACAACTGTTTGTTTAACATTTCTGACTTTCATGATTTATTTTTTTAAACTTTTCTAAATAGCCCGGGCAGTTATTATATAATAAGTATCAAACTATGCAATAGAATTACAGCAGGTGAAAAATATTTTTTTAAAATTTAATAATATATTTCATGAAAAGATTTAAAGGTTGCTATGATGAAGCAACAATGCCGGATTAAATTTGTTGGTTAAATAATGGAGATTTTACGCAACCATATTACCAGGAGGCCCGGAAATAATATCGGCAATTTAAACAAAGTGTCGTCTTCATTTAAACACATATAAACAAAACGCAACGAACAACTTTTACAAGAAGGTAATACTTGCAGATATGTTTATTTTATTGCACCAGACATAGCAAGGGAAAGCGAAATGGAGATGGTAAAATTTTTTCAGGAACTTAATGGTAACGGTTGCGGTATTTGGCTTTGGAAAATATGTTGCAAAAGAAAAGGGAGTTATTGGTTGATGCATTCTCATCAAAAAATACTTATAAACGAGTATTGCGATAGCGCCGTTTATACCTGCGGTTAATTAGATTGTATTGCATATGCAACATCTCTGATTGCAAACATTCTATTGGATTATTTTATGAATGACTTTATGTAATCTAGACTTGATGTCCACGCAAGTACGATATAGCGGTCATTTGCTAAGTTGGTATTTTGTGTGGTGAACATAGAGCACATGTATTGTGCCTGCTGCCATTTCGCGTACAGCTCGTTTTCCCCTGCCTGGTTTTCGGCCCATTGTTGTTTTATAGCGGCTGCAAAGTCTTCAATACTTCACGTTTGCTGCAGTTTAAAATCCTTTCTGCTTGCCTCCTTTCACAACGGATAATATCATATTTGGGCTAATTTGAAAACTCGCAATTAAAGTTGTGATCAGTCGAAAATTGATTGCAGGTAGTATTGAAGCTATTATTAAACAGCCCGCCAGTCTCTGCATAACCAAAAAAATTATATATTCATCTACTTTTGAAAAATCATTCACTTTTTTTAAAAACTTTTAATCCCATGCGTTTGCTTTTTTCTTTCATCATTAGTTTGCTATTCTACAGCAGTGCAAAAGCTCAATCCCTTTTTACACATGGAAAATTGCAAATCACTGACAATGGGCATTACCTACAGTTTGCCGATGGTACTCCTTTCTTTTGGCTGGGCGATACCGGGTGGGAATTGTTTCACCGGCTTAACCTTAGTGAAATAAAACAATACCTAGACAACCGGGCTGCTAAGGGCTTTACAGTAATACAAGCTGTTGCGCTGGCAGAATTTGACGGCTTGCGTAAGCCCAATCAATATGGCGAAGTGCCGCTAAAAAATCTTAATCCGGTAACGCCGAATGATAAATATTATGAAGTTATTGACAGTGCTGTTCATATGGCAAGGCGCCTCAATCTTTTCATAGGGTTATTGCCTACCTGGGGCGATAAAGTTACCAAAGGTTGGGGCGAAGGTCCAGTTGTATTCGACAGCATCAATGCATATATTCATGGAAAATGGATTGGCAACCGGTATAAAAGTGAACCCAATGTCATCTGGATTTTGGGTGGCGACAGGCCCGCCATAAGAGACAGTGCTGACTGGCGACCTATTTGGCGTGCGATGGCAAAAGGAATTATCGACGCCACTAACGGTCAATGCATCATAACTTATCATCCATCGGGTGGCAGCAATTCTACTTCGCAATGGATAGGTAATGAAAAATGGCTTGATATAAATATGTTTCAATCGGGCCACGGCGGTGGCCATGACGTTGCCTGCTGGGACCTGGTTCACCGCGATTTTAATTACCAGCCTGCGAAGCCAACACTGGATGCAGAGCCTAACTATGAAGATCATCCTGTAAATCCCTGGCCAAAATGGAACCCCGATAACGGCTACTACCGGGTTTATGATGTGCGCAAGCAATGCTACCGATCAGTCTTTGCCGGCGCATGTGGCGTTACTTATGGGCACCATGCCGTATGGCAGTTTATGAATGCAAGGGAAGAAGCCATTAATTATCCCGACCGCGGCTGGATCAATGCGATGGACAGGCCCGGCGCTTCTCAAATTGGTTACCTGAAAAAATTAATTCAGTCAAGACCGATGCTGAACAGGGTGCCGGATAATTCAATGATCATAAACGGGCAAGGTGATAAGGGTGAACACATTGAAGCCTTCCATGATAACGGTAATACCTACTCCATGTTTTATTTGCCGGTGGGAAAAACAATTACTGTGAATACGTCCATCTTTCCAAAAAAAATAACTGCGTGGTGGTTTAATCCAAGAGACGGTAGTGTACAAAAAATAGCTATTGCTGCAGTAACGAATAGAATGGAGTTTACGCCGCCGGCAACAGGTGTTGAAAATGATTGGGTATTGGTGATAGATGATGCTTCACTTAATTATGCTGCGCCAGGAAAACCTTTATGATTTTTTTTTAAGATGGATTGTTTGCTAAGTTTTGGCAGCAAAAAGTAATCATTTAAACAAAAAAAGATGTCAATGCTGCAATTCATTTTCGTTGCTGTTTGGCAGCATGGCCGGAAATTAATGGTTAATGTTGGTTGAATAAATTACATAATCTAAAATCAACACTTTTATGGGGGAAATATCCTTTCTAACGTTAATTGTTGTTTTCCTTTTTGTTCAGCCAACTTTTGCCCAAAACAAACCGGTTAGTTCAGATTGCTTTGCTAAACTCGAAAACGGCGTGTTGACGCTTGAGAACTCAGGAATTGCCCGGATATATTTGGAACGACGGAAACATCATGACCTCTTCGTTGACTGATAAACGGAGCGGAAAGGTTTGGCAAATGAACAGTAAAGAGCCTGATCTGTCATTGCCCGGAGAAACCAAAAAAGCACAAAATGCGGTTTTCTCATCCCGCCTTATTGGTGAAACTGCTATTGCGCCTTCATACCTGGAAGCTGAAGTGATTTACGATCTGGATAAACTGGAAATAAAGCGAATATTCCGCATATATCCTGGCTGCTCTGCTATAGCCTGCGATCTGTACATACGAGGGAATTCAAAAAATACCTGGTTGCAGCCCGGAATCAATTTGGCAGATATGGTGAACCTGGAAAAACTAACCGGCAGCAATGCACCGGTACTTGAAAAGCTGGAGTTGCCTGGGAAGAACTGGCAAATAAACGCCGTCGAGTTTTTTGATATTACCGTCCGGTTTAATACTTTGGTGAGAAGCATTCATGCTTTGTCGTGCCGTCCCAATTATTACCGGGGTAACCTGCTTTTTGCGCACGATAATGAAACTAATAATGGTGTCTTTTTTCTCAAAGAGGCATCCTCTTCAAATGTTCAACTGGATTATCCGGCGAATATATTTATCCCATTGAGAAAACCAACGAAGCTTTTGTAGCTACGTTTAAAGGTTCAAAGGAAAAGATCATTTTAAAGATTTATTAATTTTTGTGCATTGGCGTAAGGTCTGTAAAGAGTCTGTGTATTGATACTTTTAACCGGGAAGCATGGACGTATTTATTTCAGCTCAGATTCCCCTATATGGCACAAGCATAGCTAACGCATAGGACTAAATGACAAAGCTTGCATCAATGAAACTTTTTATACGCTTACTGGAAGCCCTGTGCATGGCGTGAAAGTTGGGTGAAGGTTTTGTTTCCTGGGAGATATGCCTGTGTAGATTTTTAAGAATGAGTAATTTGAAATCCATAATTGTTTTCAAAGACAGAAAAGCTATATTGTTGGCTATGCCCAATCACCTATCCATTATCAGGAGGAGCATTCAGACTATCATCATTCTTTTCTTTATTTTTTTTAAATTCCAGCCTGCCAAATTTCCAGGTGAAATTGATTAATATGGGACTGAAAGGAATGGTGCTTATTTCGTTGATAGTAAATCCGGATCCAAAAGCTTTTGTCTTCAGATCAGGTTTTTTTTGAATCGGGTTGGATGCTGTAAGAGCAAGGTTCGCTTTTTTATTCCAGGATTGTTTAGGAACCGCAGGCTATAAGTATTGAGAGATGGATAGGTACCTTGCTATTCTCTTTCTCCTGATAAGGTAGAATGGATACTTTTTTTGGCCACCGTTTATTCTTCGTAATATTTTATGTTATTGTCTTTAAGAAATTTTTTGATTATGTCAACATGAATACAATGTCCAACATGCAGGAATGGCTGATTTGTAACCTTTATTATTCTGCCGTTTGTATTATATTCAAAATTCTTCATGTCAAATCCCAAGTGCAGATGATTTGTACTTACCTGCATTCCGGCGATAACACCGTCTGTTGTAAAGAGAGGCCCGCCGCTTTGTCCTCTTAGTCCAGGGGTACTTAATTCAATACCTACCACCTGGCCGTCGTTGGTTAAGTGTCTTGTTAACATGCCTTCTATTGGGAATCTTGGTGAACCTATTTGCCCGGAATTGATCCATTCAAGGGTATCGTTCGCGGCATCGTACCGGAAATTATTAAATTCCGGAAATGGATAACCAAGTCTGCATAAGAAAAGCCCTTGCTTTAGTGTTGAGCTGTCTTTTATAAATTTTGCGCAAGATTGATACAAAGGATTCTTGAAATTTTCAAAGATTATTATTGCCAAATCATAAACTGAATGTGTAATCCATTTGTAAGAAGATGCCGTGTCGCTGGTTACGTCTACAAATAATTCCTGAATTTGAATAATTGTATCCGCTTTATAATTGTACTTTTCCTCTAAAACTTTTACTCTTTGATTATACTTATTATTCTTGCCTACTAAATTTTTCTCGGCTTTAAACTTTTCGTAATTGTCATTTATGGACTGTCTGTTCCCAATCAAGTCAATAACATGCTTACATGTTAAAGCCACGCCATTGTCATTTACAAAAAAGAATGTCGCAGCACCGGGGCTTACCAGCGTCTCTTTGTAATTTCTTGTAATTGTGTGAACGGGTCTTGTGAATTTTGATACTTCTTCAATGGCGTTTACAAACATATATTATGGGTTTTATGGCGGGCAACATTCAGGTTCTGGTGCAGGTTAGATGTTTTATAGCAGACAGCCTGGTACTTCAGTTTAGCTTAACGCTGCTAATGAAGTTAAGAACTTTTGCTATTAATTCATTAAAAGTCGGGTGAGGGCACCCGCCAGGTGAGAGGAGGCCCGAAGAAAAATTAAAGCAATAAGAAGGCAAGTATGATATAAAGCCCTGATTTACTGTTGTGGTGGCTATAAAAAACGGTGAGCCGGCGGCAACGACAACCATGCAGTCAACAAAGACGCCGCAGGCAGAGAAACTGAAAGGGCACAAGCAACGCCAACGCACATCGCTAAACGAAAAATGCTCAGCCGGCGAAACTTTTCATCTACATTGACGAAAGCCGGGTTATTCGGTTCATTGGCCCCTACCGTAACAGCAGAGGAGAATTGTTATAAAGAGGTGACACCTTTTTAAAAAGGTGTCACCTCTAAATGCATTTAAGGAGCAGATGATATTTTTGCACCTTTTTAATTTTTTTATAAGCCTAATTAATTTGAAACAGTTATAGGTTCCCAATACCGTGTGCTTTTCCCTCACAGCAATATTTGCAAGATCGTTGCCCTATTTTTCCAGGTACTCATCAGTATCTAAAAGAATTACAACTGATTTTGGATCACTCATATCCTGGAAAGTTTGCTCCGTAAAGCCGGAGTTTCTTGCCATTCTTTTTTAGCAAAAACATTTAGAAACATTATAAAAATTCAGATAGTTGATTTGCAGAAAAAATCATTTCAACTTACTTACCTGGTCGTTATAATATTTTATTTCCTGCTTAACAGAAGAAAGATTTCCGCCAGGTTCTATGGAATCGCGTTCTATATAAATGTAACCATCAAAATTCTGTTTCTTAAGCTCTGCAAATATTTCAGGGAACTTTACTACGCCGGTGCCAGCCACTACATCTTTTAATGAAGGGTTGTTATAAGCGCCCACATCTTTTAAATGTACACCCAAAATATGACCGCTTAATTTCTCCACTGCTTCCAGCGGAACAATGCCGCTCTTTGGCCAATGACCCAAATCTGCACAAACACCAAAGTTAGGATGCCCTTTCAATGCCATTAACGTGGTATCAGGATTCCAGTAATGGCTAACACCTCTCCAATGATCATGTATGGCTACTTTTATTCCATATGCCCCCGCCAGGCTGTCTATTGGGTCCCACATATTTAAAGGAGGTTCTGTTGTTACAAATTTTACCCCGAATTCTTTGGCAATATCAAATTGTTTTTTCCAGGAACTGATCGTTGAATCGCCCACGATATAAATGGATTCAATCTTTAAACCTTTCTGTTCAATTAATACTTTTAATTTAGCGATACCGGCAGGAGAAAGCTGGCCAATGATTGAATCTTTAAATTCCGGCCCTGCATTATGAAAAGTGTTGGGTTCAATATAGGTTAATCCGGCACTGTCAACTCTATCGAGTGATTGTGGAAAATTGACGTCGTGAAACGTCCATAAGGCAATACCAAATTTCCAGTCTTTTGCAGGATCAACAGAAGATGTGGTTGTAGAATCTGAAATGCTTTTGTTGTCACTGGAAGTTCCGTTATTGCATGCGGAAAAAAATAACAGGAGGCTTACTAAAGGTGCAATCGTTCGTTTCATTGTGATATATTTTAAGTGATGAAGTTCTGTAACCAAGGTCAAAATATATCTATTTTTTTTGAAAACTGCTTACTAATTTTTTTCTCTCTTTGTGTCTGCAAAATTAGATATTAAAAAAGCTTTCCTCGTCTCCTCCCTCACTCATGAGAGGATTTGTTAGTTTGCGGGGGTGTATTTCAAATAGCGGTAAGGTTGCTAACCATCGATAAGTTGGTTGGCAGGTTGAAAGCACGTATCTCCAAGGTGGCAAACTTGAGCCCAAAGCGACATTTTGAAATGTAGCCGTTCACATTGAAAACATTTTTGAAAAAAGATTTTTCGCTAACTTTCATCCGTTAAATTCCAAAACGGTAAACAGAATTTTATATGCCTCACAAAAAGAAAAACAACTCAACTGAAAGCAGGAGAAAATTTTTAAAGACTGGTGTTATAGGCAGTTTTGCTGCTGTCTCACTGCCTGCGTTGTCTTTCGCGGAGCAGTCTATCAAGCGATTCATTCCTCTATCGGCAACAACCCCTTTTGAACTGGACGAAGTCACCATTGATGCATTACATTCAGGTTTTAAATCGGGCAAGTACACGATACGCTCTGTTACGGAAAAATATATCAACCGCATCAACGAAATTGATAAGGCTGGTCCGGCTATCAACAGCGTTATTGAAATAAATCCTGATGCATTAAAAATTGCTGATGCGCTCGACAGAGAATTAAAAGAAAAAGGGCCACGGAGCCCTATGCATGGCATACCGGTGCTTATAAAAGATAATATAGATACCGCGGATAATATGGAAACCACAGCCGGTTCCCTAGCTTTGATGGATTCAAAGCCACAGAAAGATTCGTTTGTGGTAAAGCAACTTCGTGATGCGGGAGCCCTGGTGTTAGGTAAAACCAACCTGAGCGAATGGGCCAACATGCGCTCTTCGCACTCTACCAGCGGATGGAGCGGACGCGGCGGCCTTACGAAAAACCCGTATGCACTTGATAGAAATTGTTCAGGTTCCAGTTCGGGCTCCGGCGCGGCGGCTGCAGCCAGCCTTTGTGCTGTTGCCATTGGCACCGAAACCGATGGATCGGTGGTGAGCCCTTCTTCGTTGAATGGATTAGTGGGTATTAAACCAACTGTTGGCCTGGTAAGCCGTGCAGGCATTATTCCTATTTCGCATTCACAGGATACGGCGGGCCCAATGTGCCGGACTGTTCGTGATGCTGCTATTTTGCTGGGTGCCATGGCTGGTGTCGATGAGGAAGATGCAGCAACACAAAATAAAGGAAGAACTAACCACACTGATTACTCGAAATTTTTAGATAAAGAAGGATTGAAGGGTGCGAGGATAGGTGTACTTCGGCAGTACTTTGGATTTCTCCCTTCTGTCGACATAATAATAAATGCTGCCTTAGAAATTTTACAACAGAATGGAGCCATATTAGTTGATCCTGTAGTTATTGATTCTCTTGGAAAATTCGATGATTCGGAGGGCGCTGTTCTGCGTTATGAATTGAAGGCTAATATGGCAGCTTATCTTACACATCGCGGCAATGGTACCTCCTTTCATACACTAAAGGATCTGATTGATTTCAATGATAAACATGCCGATACGGAAATGCCTTATTTCAACCAGGAATTATTTTTACAGGCAGAAGCAAAAGGCCCGTTGACGGATAAAGTATACCTGGACGCTCTGGAAAAGAACCATCGCATGACACGAGAGGAAGGAATTGATGCCATTATGAATAAGCACAATTTGGATGCTATCGTTTCTCCTACCGATAGCCCTGCCTGGATGACGGACCTGGTAAATGGAGATCATTTTTTGGGCGGCAGTTCCCAGTTAGCTGCTGTAGCGGGGTATCCACATATAACCGTGCCTGCAGGAGATGTATTTGGTTTGCCAGTTGGCGTTTCCTTCTTTGGAAAGGCATGGAGTGAACCGGTACTGCTGAAAATTGCATACGCATTTGAGCAGGCAACCATGGCTCGCAAGCCGCCGAAGTTTTTGCCTGCGGGGAAACTTACATGATTGGGGAAGTTAAAGGTTCGTTTATTCATAGCTGTTATAAGAGAATCAATAAAAGAATCTTCCTGGTTTGTTTGTTTACTTGAATAACAATTCCTTACCAATGTATCCACCAACATAGCAATCGCAAATGGCTAAACAGTGCCTTACGCCAGTGAACGCATAATTATTTTCTCTTTCCCGCTTTGACAGGTCGTGTTGAAGAATAACGAAGCATTAAAGAATATTTACAAAAAATACCGGCTTAAAAATGTTCCAGTAGCGCAATTTTATAACAATCCTGATCGGTTTCCTGGCAAATATGTGTTACCGATAGGGGAAGGTGTTGGCAGATGGATATCACAAAAGGGGTATTTCCCGATTTAGTTATTTCAATCCTTCAATGAAAAGAATTAATGAAAATTTTGAAATGGATTATCCGGAGTACTTATGGTTAGATGCATACAAAGTATTAGCTAATCCCTGTTTTCATTTTTTTTGATTTTAAAAAAAACATTTTTCGATTTAATTTTTGAAAGTACTGTACTTCTTTTATTCGATTATAAAATCAGTTTGGGTGCATTTATAATTGTCGCAAGGTTGCCAACCTTCAATAAGCTTGTTTTAAAGTTGAAAGCACTTATCTCCAAGCTTGGCAACTTTGAACTCAAAGCGACGATTTGAAATGCCTCCATCAGTTTTTTGTTTCACATTCCAAATATGCTATATTCGTATTTCGATATTCATGAAGAGCAGTGCCCCTATTTAAAGTCAGATAGGCCTTCGTCTAATTCCGGTGTTATCTGTTAGATAATGTAAACATTCATGAATAATTAAGGAAACTAACTAAATATGAATTTTTTTGATTCTTCCGTAATCAATTGCTTAAATAAATTCTCCCAAACTTCCAGGATTTTCGATGCTTTCATGGTATCTATAGTGGATAATAGCTTTGTTAAGGGAGTTGTTTTGGTATGTGTTTTATGTTTTTACTGGTTTCAAAAAAGCGACAAAGTTACGTACAATAGGGAACGAGTAATTATATGTGTATTTTCTTGTTTATTTGCTATAATGATTGGAAGATTTTTGTCTATAGTTCTTCCTTTTCGTGCCCGGCCAATTATAAACCCGGCAATACATTTGGTAAAGCCATTTGGTACCGAGGCATTGAGTTTAGGGACATGGAGTTCATTTCCAAGTGACAATGCTGTTATGTTTTTTTCCCTTGCTACAGGAATTTATTATCTCTCTCGAAAGGTGGGGGTTTTAACCTGCTTGTATGTATTATTTGTTATTTGTTTCCCGAGGGTTTATTTAGGGTATCACTTTGCAACTGACATTTTAGTGGGCGCAATTATAGGTATACTGATAACAGTTGTTGCATCTCATGATAAAATACGTAAGCCACTCACCAGAAACGTATTAGGATTTTCCTCAAAACATTCAGGTATATTCTATGTTTTGGCCTTTTTACTTCTTTACGAAATTTCAAGAATGTTCATTGAAATTCGGGTAGCGTGTAGTCAACTTTTGGAAATAATGCGTAGAATTATTTAACAAGTTGATTTATTGTTAACTTAATTGGGAAATTTCAAATAACGATTGTTCCTCAATATCCTCAAGGTTTAAAATCTTTGCGTAGTCATCATTAAAAACATTGTAGCAGAATTTTAAATAATCAATACTGCTTTGCCGTAAACTATTATCGTTTCCCTTATATATGGGAAGATCAATTGTTTTAAAACGGCTGTTTTCAATACTTT
>JBDTOV010000154.1:0-12940 GCA_039933035.1 Ginsengibacter sp.
ATATAATAAATATCTGTTGAAATGGGCGGGTTGCGCTGATCTGCTTCCAACACCGTACCATCTAATAACGTTACTTCACCTTTAACCGTCGTGCCATCGGATATGGCCCATTCCACGCCTCCTTCGTAAATGGCGTTATTGGGACATTCCGGCTCGCAGGCGCCGCAATTTATACATTCGTCAGTAATTTTTATTGCCATTTTTATATTTTTTAAACATTTCCAGGCTGCAAATAATAAACGAGTTTTGCATACCTGAATTTCCCGCAAATATATAACAGATATAACAGAAAATTATTTAGAAAATGAATTTAGTACAAAGAATTAATTTATTGGAAAAACTGGGGAATTATTTATCCGGCGACCATGAAACATTAGAATCGGTAAAGAAAAAAGCTTACGAAAAAAACAAATGGTTCACAGGAGAATTTGTTGACCTTGCATTAAAAAATATTGCTTCTCAATTTCTTAATCGCAGAAAGCTGCAAGATTGGGTAAGTCATTACCATCTTGATGATAATATAAAGCCTAAAAAGATAGGGATTGTAATGGCGGGCAATATACCACTGGTGGGTTTCCATGATTTTTTATGCGTTTTTATTTCAGGCCACAAACAAGATATTAAGCTTTCTGAAAAAGATACGATACTGATGACACACATTATCGGGAAGCTCACTGAATGGAATAAGGGGGTTGCCAACGTGGTGCAGGTGTCTGAACTTCTAAACAATTGCGATGCCTACATTGCAACAGGAAGCAATAATTCATCAGGATATTTTAAATATTATTTTGGGAAATACCCTTCCATTATCCGGGGGAATAAAACATCAGTAGCGATCATGACGGGAAATGAAACTAGCGATGAACTGGCCTCGCTTGCTGGTGATGTGCATACTTATTTTGGGCTGGGATGCAGAAACATTACTATGTTATATGTACCCCGGAACTATGATTTTATCCCTTTGCTACATGCTTTTAAGAAATTTGCATATTTTGCTGATCATTCGAAGTACAAAAATAATTACGATTACAATCTTGCTTTACTCATCATGAATAATAAATTGTACATGACGAACGAGAGCACTATTTTGTTTGAAAATGAAAACATTTTTTCTCCTGTAAGCCAGCTCCATTATACTTTTTACAATGATGCAAACGTTACGCTACAAGGTCTGAAAGGGAATGAGAATATTCAATGTATAGCCGGTAACGGATTAACGGAGTTTGGCAAGACGCAGCAGCCGGGATTATTTGACTATGCTGATGGAGTAGATACCATGGAATTTTTGCTCGGCTTATAACATGTTGTAACGTACAAAAATTCAGGTTTCGTTTAATAAATGTCACGAATATTGACAAATTTTCCTGCCTGAAATTCATTAAATTTACAACTACGAAAGTCCTACTAATTAATTGTTAAAGGTAAACACGCGGTAATACCATATTAAAACAGTTGGTTTAATTTTAGAGTTCTAAGGCATGTAATTTGTGGCACCAATTAAAATCTGAATTCATACAATTAAAAATTTCAATAAATGAAAACGAAGAACATTTTATTTACAGTGCTGATAAGCGCACTGACTACTATGGTGGTTATTTTTGGATACAATAAGTATCAACATAACAACAACAACCCCAATTTTCAATCCGTAAATATTCCTTCGAATTACAAGTATGCGGGTTTTTTTGATGGTGATGGCAATCCCACACCAGGACCAACTGATTTTACCCAGGCTGCGGAAGCGGCGATTCCTACCGTTGTTCATATTAAGACTACTACAAATCCACGCCAGGTTAGTAATAATCTTCCTAAACAAAAAAATCCTTTTTCAGATATGTTTGGGGACAATGATTTATTTAACCAGTTTTTTGACAATGGCAGGCAACAGCGCCTTTACCCGGAAAGGGGTTCCGGTTCGGGTGTGATCATAAGTGACGATGGATATATTGTTACCAACAATCATGTAGTAGCTGGCGCAGATGAAGTAACCGTTACCTTAAGCGACCGGAAAACATATACAGCAAAAGTTATTGGATCCGATCCGGCTTATGATCTTGCGGTGGTAAAAGTGGATGCTAAAAATTTACCTTTTATGCTGTATGGTAATTCGGCCGATGTGAAAATAGGACAATGGGTGCTTGCACTGGGCTACCCTTTAAACCTGGATGCAACAGTAACAGCAGGTATAATAAGTGCAAAGTCGAGAACTTTAGGATTGAATCGCAGTGTAACAGATGGCCGTAATATGGCTGTTGAATCATTTCTGCAAACTGATGCCGCCGTAAATCCGGGCAATAGCGGGGGAGCATTAATAAATACGAATGGGCAATTGATCGGCATTAATTCTGCTATTGCTTCTCCTACGGGCTATTATAACGGATATTCTTATGCGATACCAGTTGACATCGTGAAAAAAGTGGTGAATGACCTGGTGAAATACGGCAGCGTACAGAGGGGATTCCTCGGAGCCATGTTTATTGATGCAAGTATACTCTCTGACCAGGACAAGAAGAAAAACAATATACCTGCAAATATTATTGGAATATATATTACGGATCTAACCAAGGACGGCGGCGCAATTGAGGCCGGAATGAAAAAAGGTGATGTGATAAAAAAGATCAATACGGTTTCTATTAGCTCCGGCTCTGAATTACAGGAACAATTGAGTAATTATAAACCCGGCGACAAAATCAATGTAACGTATGACAGGAATGGCACAACGAATACTGTGCAGGTAACTTTAAAAAACAATGCCGGTAATTATGCAATTGTAAAACCTGCCGGTATGATTGATAAACTTGGCGCCGAACTGTCACCGCTCGATCCTAAAAAAGCTAAGGAATATGGAATAAGCGGGGGCATAGTGGTAAGGAAGATTAAGGAAGGAGCCATTAATGATCAAACCAGGATGAGAGATGGCTTTATTATTACTAAAGCTAATGGAAAAGACGTAAAGTCCCTGGATGATCTTAAAGATATTATTGGTTCAGACAAGCAGGTAACGATCGAGGGAATATACCCAGGATATAACGAACCATTTCAATATCCCTTAGTGTTGGATGATTCCGGGGAATAAAAGAAGAAAGGAAAAGCAAAAATACATAGGTAGATAAAACCACGGTTTAGCAGCTGTGGTTTTTTATTTAAAAGTGCATCAGAGGTTTCTGAAGCACATAAAAATTCACCTGAAAAGTAGATTTTTTCAAAGTTGACAAAAGGTTTTCGACATGATCAAAACAGGGAATTGATAAAATGTCATCAACCTCAATCCAGTCTTTTTTCTTCAATGGTAGCGTATGTTATTGGATGGATCACATCCTTCTTATTGCGTAAGGATTCACCATGGTTCCCGGATAGTACTGCCTTAATTTCGGCAAGGATGCTTAGTGCGATCTCATCTGCCGTTTCAGCGCCAATTTCCAAACCTACGGGTCCATAAATAGTATTTAATTGTTCCGCGCTTAGTTCTATTCCTTCATTTCGCAGTTCGTTCAGCATCCTGTTGAGTTTCTTTTTGGGGCCAAGCATCCCGATGTATGTTACCTTATGCTGAAGCAATGCCTTCAACATGGCCAGGTCATAATTGTAATTGTGAGTCATTAATACAAATACGGTGAGTTCATCAATTGTTATTTGCTCCAATACTTTTTCTGGCTTACTAACCAAAACCTGGCATGCGCTCACAAACCGTTCCGGCTTTGCATGCGTACTGCGTCCATCCGTAACCGTTACATCCCATCCAAGGGTACCGCCAATTTGTACCATGGGTATGGCATCGTTGCCTGCTCCCACTATTACGAGAGAAATAGCAGGCTGCAAATACTCTATGAAAGCCGTGACGGAGAAATTTTCACTCACATAATTTTTAAAAGACGATAATTTTTGTTGCATAGCATCATGGATATCCGCTACAATGGAATCCTGCAATTCGGGATATGGAATCGCCCCCGAAATATTACCATTCTCTTCCATAAGCAGGCAAGTGCCCGCCTGTACATTTCTTTTATCTTCCAGCGAAAAAAATGTTACCAGCACTGATCGCTGGCGGAAGGAAACTGCCTTTCGTAATAACTGGATAGGATTACCAGGATTGTCGGAATCAATTGGTTCAAACAACACCTGGATAACACCTGCGCAACCTAATTGTATCCCGATGGTGGCATCATCCTCATCGTTGGTATCGTAGGTCACCAGTTTTGATTTCTGCTGAGATAACACCATCATCGCTTTTCGCAGAGCATCACCTTCCAGGCAGCCACCACTTATAGCTCCTGTAAGTTCACCATCATCTGTTACCATCATACGGGCACCGGGCCTGCGATACGATGATCCATTTACATGAACTACGGCAGCTAAAGCCGATTTTTTACCGGCAAGCGTTGCAGCATCATAGGCCTTTATTATTTCCCGTATTTCATTCATATGTTTTCCTGGCGCAATTCCAGTTTATTAAGAACCAGTAAGTGAAGATAAAAAATTGCAGTCCAAAAAACGGGGGTATTATTTATATATCGTTGGAATAGCCGTGGCTTCGAAGATGCACCCGAAAGCGAGATGAGTGCCAGTTATTTTTTTATATGGGAAGGATAATGATATGGGCCTGCTACAAAAATCTAAAAGAATGTCCCTATAGCAATATTTTTTATGGAAGCTGTATCAAATTTCGTTTGGTAAAGACGGCTTCATCTCTTTCAAAATGAATTTAAATGTACCAAATTTTAGTGCTGACCGGATTATGAAAAAATTACAATCGTTATCAGGAACATTTGTATTCAAATACTTTAGCGGGGTCATAAATTGTTACAATAATTTCATTAGACTTGCAGATTGCCTGCCAAAATTGGATTGCTATTAGTTCCGAGAAGCATGTTGCTTAATTAAGCGCCTGGTACGACGGCACCGATATAGAATTTTTTTGCCGGTAGGGTAAATCAGTCGCGGTTATTTGGTAAAAAATATTTAAGTTAAGCGGCTCATGCCAACAAACGAAAGCGGCTTATGAATCCATTGCAGAAATATAAACCAAAGGTGCAGAAATTTTGAGATCCCGGTGTTTTTTTTAATTCTGTCCAATCGATTCTAAATAGATAGACGTGGGTGATTTTATGGTTTATACTGATGGTTACCGCGTAATTATTGATGTTGGCTCCGGCACTTATACTTCCAGGACATTTTGAAAGGACAGGTATCAACTCTGGTTTAATACATCCGCTTACCATAATCTGCCCACAATTAACGATGCGGAACAAAAAGATGGAAATCAATATGCGGCTACGGATGTCCGCTATGAGAATAATAAAAAGGATGTGGCACTTAGTATGAATATTGCAAACGCTTACCCTGCAGAAGCCGGGGCCAAAAGCTGGCGACGCGTGGTGAATATGGATAAGAATAAGGGAATTATAACGGTCGAGGACACTTATTCCGCGGTTACAAGACTTGCGAGCCTTACGCAATCGTTAATGACCGTTTGCCCGGCCGATATTACGAATCCGGGTACAATTATTTTCAGCCTGCCGGGTAGCAGCAAAGTTTACATGAATTATGATAAAAATTTGTGGGTTGTGAGCGAAGAAAAAATGAACCTGGTAACACGGGAAGACCGGGGCTTACAGCATTCATGGGATGGAAGAGATATCTGGAGGATATTGCTGACAAGTAAATCAAATAAACTTAAAAATTCGATTAGTTATGATATTCATAAATAAGGCCATTGAATACTCCATATTGTAAACAATTTTCTATAACGCAAACTCTTCATTGTGAATCAGCAATTATTTTTAAAAAAACCTGTTAGCCTGTTGGTTGGAATTGGCGCATTGCAATTCGGCCAGGCAAGACTATATAAACTTGAAAAAAGGGTAAAAAGTATAGATTATGATGACAGCCGATCCTACCGATAAAACAGATACGATATCATTTACTTTAAAAATAGACAATTGAATTTTCACAAAATGGTGATTTGGATAAATTCATTATAAAAAAATTAGACTGAAATCAGGGAATCTGCTATTTATCATTCGATTTTAAAGAGTTCGGAATAATCCAACATAGCGGGCTTATTGGGGATGTTTGCGTAAAAAATTGAGCTGTATAGGGAAAAGTGTTTAGAATTAAGCGAACTTGCTTCCGTCATAATTTTTTGAAAAAAGTGTACAGCCGAATATTTATTGTTCTTAAAAAATTAATAACAGATTAAAATAAAGTTTTAAAATGAGTAAAAATATTGAAACCCGAAATGCATGCAGTCCCGCGGAAGTGTCAGGAATGAATACGTCTGAATTGCGTGAAAACTTTTTAATTCAAAAAATTTTTAAAGAAGATACGACACAACTGACCTTATCTTTTTATGACCGGTTCATAGCGGGTGGTATAATGCCGGTTAATAAAGTAATCCTGCTTCCTAATCCGGATAACCTAAAAGCCAATTATTTTTTAGAAAGAAGGGAACTTGGAATTATTAACGTAGGCGGTAAAGGTAATATAGAAGCAGATGGAGAAACCTTCACACTGTATGTAAAAGAAGCATTGTATGTTGGCAAAGAAACCAAAAATGTAAGTTTCTCTTCTGCGGATAAATCAAATCCTGCAAAATTTTATATTAATTCTGCGCCGGCCCATCATAAATATCCCAATGTAAAAGTTACAAAAAAAGAAGCCGCGATTGTAACGTTGGGTTCTTTGGAAAATTCAAATCACCGGACAATCAACAAACTATTGGTGGCATCAGTAATCGAAACCTGTCAATTGCAAATGGGTATGACGGAACTGAAAACAGGGAGCGTTTGGAACACGATGCCTGCGCATACGCATGACCGTAGGATGGAAGTATATTTTTATTTTGAAATTCCGGAAGGGCAATCTGTTTGCCATTTTATGGGACAACCGCAGGAATCAAGACACATCTGGATGCAAAATGAAGAAGCGGTAATATCTCCGCAATGGTCCATCCACGCAGGGGCGGGTACTTCTAATTATACTTTTATATGGGGGATGGCCGGTGAAAACCTGGATTATGGAGATATGGATGTATGTGCTATAACGGATTTGAAATAATTTTTTATATAATATTCTATTACCAACCAGCTAAAAGAAATGCGCCGGTTCCGTATGCTTTTGTACTGTTACTGTCAACTGATTCCGGTTGGGCGCCTATTTGTTGAACGTTACCTAATTTACCATCAGCATGAACAGAAGATACCAACGCTGCCCAGGCTTTTGCAATCACCGGAACGTATTCTTTACCTGGGAGCAAGCCACAAACGATGCAAGAGAAGACAAATATTTTTTCTTTGATAAGAGTATTTAAGTTTTCAATAAACCGATGTGCCCGTTTTGTTAGGAACGGTATGATGATTTGCATGTGAGAATGATCGCATTGCTTTCACACCGGTGCTGCCTCGGATAAGGCGGGACTCATTATCAA
Source organism: Ginsengibacter sp. (assembly GCA_039933035.1). GTDB lineage: Bacteria > Bacteroidota > Bacteroidia > Chitinophagales > Chitinophagaceae > Ginsengibacter. Next base: position 7,427 of record JBDTOV010000154.1, read on the forward strand.
CTCACAAGAATAGCTTAATGTAAAAAATATTGATATAAAAAACAGGTATTTTCCTGCGGACGGCAAAGTATTTCTGAAAACGGATGTAACAACAAATAGGTAAAGATTCAAAGCTTGAAGATAAAAAAATTGCTTCAGTGAGCCTGCTGGGAAGTAATGAAAAATTACACTGGAAGAAAGGGAAAGGTGCATTGCTTATAAAAAAATCTTTTAAAATGCCTGTACAGGAAGTTCCTGTAGTTGCTTTTAAAATAGTGATGAAATAAGAAACGATTGATGATGTTGATAAACAAATAAAACCGTGAATGAATCTTCGTGAAATCCATACCGACATATTTATATATCTTATTGAGATTTTTTCCGCAAAAGCAGCTGTCATGATTTATCGCAGATGCCTTTGTTTCATTGGGTCGTCCCTGGAGGCCTTATGCAAGCATTACTTACATACATTGGTTTATAGGACAGCATATAAAACCTGGAGGATGGAGTAATTGGAACGCTAATGAAAATTATAAAATGGCGAGATATCCTGAATATGAAAACGATGGTCCCGGAGCGGCAATAGCAGCAAGAGCTCCATGGGCAAAGCAGCTAACGGACTCAGAAGAAAAAAATATTTCCATCGCGAATGTTTTTAAAGGTTGGCAGCCGAAAGACTGTAACTTTAAAATGTAATATATCATTAACCAAACAAACATGTAGTTTTATGGAAACAACAACGATTGCCATTAAAGATTCCTCTGCAAATCCGGCTCCTTTAGGATTGTTGGCATTTGGAACAACGACTGTTTTACTCAACCTGCACAATGCGGGGATTTTTGAAATGAATGCCATGATCCTTGCCATGGGCATTTTTTATGGCGGACTTGCCCAGGTGATTGCGGGTATTATGGAAAGTAAAAAAAATAATACATTCGGATTTACTGCTTTTATTTCCTATGGTTTTTTCTGGCTTACACTGGTAGGCCTGATCGTTATGCCAAAACTAGGCTGGATCGCTGCTGCTTCAGAAAGCGCAATGGTGGCCTATCTTATCATTTGGGGAATTTTCACCTTTTGCCTTTTCTTTGGGACACTGCGGATAAGTAAGGCATTGCAATTTGTATTTGGTACATTAACTATTTTATTTTTCTTACTGGCAGCGGGCGATGCTACAGGCAATGCATCTCTAAAAACTTTTACAGGATATGAAGGTATTATTTGCGGAGCTTCCGCTATTTATACCGGCGTGGGGGCTTTGTTGAATGAAATGTATGGTAAGACTGTTTTACCATTAGGATTGGTTGTTAGGCATGCTTAGTGCTTTTATTTGTTAAAAAAAAGTAGCGGGTCATCTAAAATGGTTGCCAGGTTTTATAGTAGTGATACGTTTTTTGAATTACATTTTTTGAAAAGAAAATACAAGTGAAAAAGGAAGTGAAAAAGGAAGTGAAAAATAGTAATTATCTACAAGGGGTTTTAATTTTATGGCAATAATGAATGCTCCGTTTTTATCAGGCGCCCGGGTAAATAAAAATGACACACCGTATGTATCTGAGGTTTGGGTGGCGGATAACGGCGATAGCACTTATAAAAGCCCGGTTTTACATGCTGATTATTCTGATCCTGGCGTAACAAGAGTTGGCGATGACTTTTACCTGGTCTAAAAATTAAATGGATTCTTTGACAACTATTTAATACTACAAAAATTTTAAAGTATGAAACCGATCAATACAGCCCTATGTTCTTTTGGAATGAGCGGATGGGTTTTTCATGCGCCTTTCTTACAAATAAATCCGGGCTTTAATTTTTACGCAGTTTGGGAAAGATCTAAAAATCTTGCTGAAGAAAAATATCCCGGTGTAAAGACCTACAGAACATTGGAAGAGATGCTCGCTGATGATGCCGTGGAACTGGTGATTGTGAATACGCCAAATAATACACATTATGAATATACAACAAAAGCTCTTCAAGCGGGAAAGGAAGTTGTAGTCGAAAAGCCTTTTACCATAACCGTTGATGAAGGAAATAAATTAATTGAGTTGGCAAAAAGACAAAATAAAAAATTATCTGTATATCAAAACCGGCGATACGACAGTGATTATAAAACGATAAAAAAAGTGGTTGACGCGAAATGGCTTGGCGATCTTATAGAAGTAGAAATGCATTTCGATCGTTTTAAAGAAGAGCTTAGTCCAAAACTGCATAAAGAAATCCCCGGGCCGGGCAGTGGTTCTTTATACGACCTTGGTGCGCACCTGGTTGACCAGGCCCTGAAGTTGTTTGGTATGCCAAAAAAAATTTTTGCAGATATAAAGTCCATGCGACCGATATCCAAAGTGGATGATTATTTCGAGTTGTTGTTTTACTATGAGAGAATGAGGGTACGTGTAAAATCAAGTTATGTGGTTCGTGAAGCTTTGCCGGGTTATGTTTTTCATGGGCTGAAGGGTTCTTTTATTAAGCCGAAAACAGATGTGCAGGAAACTTTATTACAGGCGGGCATCGTACCGGGCAAAAGTGATTGGGGAACAGAACCGGAATCTGAAATGGGGTTGCTGCATACAGAGAAAGATGGTGTAGAGATAAGGGAATATATTACATCGGAACAGGGAAATTATGACGAATTTTATGACGGAATTTACGAGGCTATTCGCAATGGAAAACCATTGCCGGTAACTGCGGAAGAAGCCGTAAATGTTATAAAAGTTATTGAAGCGGCTTACAAAAGTAATGAATCCGGAAAAGTTGTTGATTTGTAAAAAGCCTGGAAGATTTCCGGTCCGCTGTGGCCGAAGTTATCACTGGCCATGTTTCGAAATAGGAGCGCAATTTGGAATGCACGTTAATGAGTTAAAGTAATTTCTTCGAATTCATGGTTGTTGTAAGATTCAAAAGATTAGAAAATTTTCAGGATTTATGCCCAACATCTGCGTGATATTGTTTAAAAAACATGCCGGCATCGTTTTCGGTAACGTTTGCGTAAATAAAAACCTCAAATCGGTTTGCAATTAGCGATAATGGGGTTACAATTGTTAAGTCGGAAGAAATAGCATGATCGATCTTAAAAAATAAATCTATGTTTTTGCAAGAGTTTCACCGGCATTTTTACTGTTGTATGCTAACTTTTGAGTTTGGGATAAAAGAAAGTATTTTACAAATTAATGATACCCGTATACCAAATTAACCAGACCTGTATTACCATGTATAATTTAATTACGAAAAACTAAAACCCGCATTGTATGTCCAAAATAAGAACAACGGTGTTTCTTTTTCTGTTGATGAGCATGTCATTTTTTGCCGGCGCACAACGTGGCATTTCTTACGCGAAAGAAATGGCTAACACCGCTATGTCTGTTTGGAACGATTCAGTTTCTTCAGCAAATGGTCAATCCGCAAAATGGAACTACGATCAAAGTGTTGTTTTGCAAGGTATAGCAGGTTTATGGAAAGCAACGGGAGATGGTAAATATTTTAATTACATTCAAAAAAGTATGGATCGTCTTATAGATGACGATGGAAATATCCCGACTTATAAATATGAAAATTTCACGCTGGATAATATTGCTTCGGGAAGAAATGTTTTGTTGTTGTACAACGTAACGGGGAAAAAGAAATACCTGGATGTTGTAAAAATGCTTCGCCGGCAATTAAGCTCACAGCCACGCACAAACGAAGGCGGCTTCTGGCATAAACAAATTTATCCAAACCAGATGTGGCTCGATGGGCTGTATATGGCGGAACCCTTTTACGCTGAATACGCAAACACATTCCACGAAGATTCAGATTTTAACGACATAGCTTCACAGTTTATTATCATGGAAAAAAATGCGCGTGATATTAAAACGGGTTTATTGTACCATGGCTATGATGAATCGCGAAAGCAGGAATGGGCAAATAAACAAACAGGGCTTTCTCCTAATTTTTGGGCGCGTGCGATGGGTTGGTATGGCGTGGGACTGGTAGATGTGCTGGAGGATTTCCCCGCGGATAATCCGAAGAAAAAAGAATTAATCAGCATTTTAAATCAATTTGCAACGGCCATTATAAAAGTACAGGATAAGAAAACGGGACTGTGGTGGGATATTCTTGACAAGCCCGGCAAAGAAAAAAATTACCCTGAAGCCTCTGCATCCTGTATGTTCGTCTACGCTTTGGCGAAAGGTGTTCGTTTGGGTTTTTTGCCATCATCATTCCTTACAACTGCGACAAAAGGTTACGATGGTATTGTGAAAAATTTTATTAAAAAAGACGCCTCCGGACAATTAAATTTATATGGTACCGTGAGTGTTTCTGGCCTGGGTGGAAATCCATATCGTGATGGGAGTTATAATTATTATACCAGCGAAAAAGTAGTAAAAAATGATCCCAAAGGGGTGGGGGCATTTTTACTGGCAGCTAACGAAATGGAAATGTTGCCGACGATGGTAACAGGCAAAGGAAAGACCGTGGTACTGGATAATTATTTTAATCACGAAACTAAAGTGGATGTTACGGGTGCAACCGTACCATGGCATTATATATGGAATGAAAAAGATAATGGCGGTTATTCCATGTTTGGAAATGTATTTCATAAATATGGCGTGCAAACAAAAAGCCTTGCACTGGCACCAACTTCGGGCAATTTAAAGAATGCAGACATGTACATTATCGTAGATCCCGATACTGAGAAAGAAAGTGAACATCCCAATTATATCGGGGATAACGATGTGAATACCATTTATAACTGGGTAAAAGATGGCGGTGTTCTTTTGCTTTTTAGTAACGATTCGGGTAACGTTGAATTTACTCATTTCAACAAACTTGCTACTAAATTTGGGATTCAATTTAATTATGATAGTAAGAATAAGGAGACGGGGACTAGTTATGAAATGGCCGCAGTTAATATTCCTACTGGCAACGCTATTTTTAAAAATGAAAAGAAGGTTTACATAAAGGAATATTCATCACTGTTAGTTCAGCCGCCTGCTCTTACCATTCTTAAAGAAGATGGCGTAAATGTTGTTGCGGTAGCAAAAGTGGGTAAAGGAACCGTTTTTGCTGTAGGTGATCCGTGGTTTTATAATGAATATGAAGACGGAAGAAAAATTCCGTTGGACTTTGAAAACTATAAAGCCTCTGAAGACCTTGTAAAATGGGCTGTTCAACAGGCAAAATAGTAGGGAAATTTTTTTTATTGATTTTTGGTTTTTTGTTTTTGAAATAAACGTGCCCGGAAGACTGATAAGAATGACATGAGCCTGTTGCTGGTACCATTAATGCTGAGTGGGTATTTAAAAACTGGTGGCATCCTTTTATCGATCACCCGGGTAATTGTAAAGGGCACTGAAGTCGTTAAAGGAAACAGAGCATCTTCAAATCCACTTTGGCATAAATTTACCGGGTAAAAGAAAATGATGCAGGTGTTCTATATTCATTTGGAAATAAAAGTAAAATTTCGAATAGCTAAAAAATAGTCGCAATATGAAGTTATCTGCTTATACCTTAAAAAATATACGTTCCGAAAAAGTAATCGTTCCGGATGAAAGTTTGTTG
>JBDTOV010000155.1:0-12854 GCA_039933035.1 Ginsengibacter sp.
AATATATTGTTTACATGAAAAATCAACTGAAAGAATTAATTACTAACTATCATCCCTACATGCTTTGGTTTGATGGCAACTGGGAAAAACCCTGGACGCAGGAATTGGCGGTTGATATGTACGCTTATATAAAAAAATTAGACCCAAAGGTAATTATCAATAACAGGCTGGGAAAAACTGACCACGAAATCTTAACTGCAGAATCGGTAGGTGATTATGCAACACCCGAGCAAAAAGTGGGTAAACTGAATATGGAGTATCCGTGGGAATCCTGTATTACTATTTGCAATCAGTGGGCATGGAAACCCAATGATAAAATGAAATCTCTAAAACAATGCATTCAAACGTTGGCAAGTACTGCAGGCGGCGATGGTAATTTATTATTAAATGTGGGGCCGATGATGGATGGCCGTATGGAAGCCAGGCAGGTAGAGCGTTTGAAAGAAATAGGCGCTTGGCTGAAAAAGTATGGTGAAGCAATCTACACTACCAAAGGCGGCCCATATAAACCCGATAGCATTTTTGCTTCTACCAGGAAAAATAATAAAATTTACCTGCATATTTTTCAATTATCGGGCAATCAATTAATCATTCCATCTATCCCGGGATTAAAAATATTGAAAGCATCTTTTTTAAAAGGCAACGCTGTTAATTTTGGGCAAGATGAAAAAAACATAACACTTTCTTTGCCTGGTAAATTACCCAACGAAGACGATGCGGTGGTTGTATTGGAGATTAATGGTAATGTGGAAAATATTCCTGTAATAGAAAGTTCTGGTGGTTAAGGGTTGCCAACCTTTTTAAGGTTGGCAACCCTGCTACAGGAAGAATTTTTCATACGTAAAAAAATAGAAAATGATTAATGATTAAAAAGTTTGAAATACAAGACCGCCGTTTTAATCTTGAAAAAGGTGCAGGAAGTGACGCTATACATCGTGACCCGGTTTATTCGTATGCTGTTACCAATTTATTGGATGATAGTGGCATCAAAGGAACCGGCTTCGCGTTTACTTTGGGTGAAGGAAATGATTTGGTTTGTAAAGCAGCCGCATTTTATGCCCAAAAATTAATTGGAAAAGATATAGAAGAGTTGATGGCCAATTTTGGGGATGTATTTAATCAACTTTCCAATGAGCAACAATTTCGATGGCTTGGGCCGCACAAAGGTATCGTGCACTTGGCATTGGCGTCAGTTACGAATGCCTGTCACGACTTGTGGGCAAAAAAAAGAGGCGTGCCACTTTGGAAATTATTAATTGATTTATCGCCGGAACAAATTGTAAACACACTCGACCTTTCTTATCTTGAAGATGAGTTAACCAAAGAGCAGGCCATACAATTAATGCAATCGCAATTAAAGGGAAAAGATAAAAGAAAATTAATTTTAGACAAAGGGTACCCCGGTTACGATACTTCTGTCGGATGGTTTAATTATGATGATGAGAAAGTGAGAACTAATTGCCGAAGAGCAATAGCCGAAGGCTTTAAAGCAATGAAACTGAAAGTAGGTTCTTCCGACCCGCAACGCGATATCAGGCGGGCAAACATCGTACGAGAAGAAGCCGGCGATAATTGTAAAGTAATGCTGGATGCCAATCAGCAATGGACCCTGCCACAGGCATTAAGCATTTGCAAAGAACTGAAATCTATGAATCCTTTTTGGATTGAAGAACCTACTCACCCTGATGATATTTTAGCGCACAAAACTTTGGCAGAAGCGATTGCACCTGTTAAATTGGCTTTAGGCGAACATGTGCCCAACCGGATTATTTTTAAAAATTATTTACAAACCGGTTGTGCAGGTTTTATACAGGTGGATGCGGTTCGTGTGGGTGGTGTGAGTGAATTTATTACCGTGAGTTTGCTTTGCAAAAAATATGGAATACCCGTAGTGCCGCATGTGGGCGACATGGGGCAATTGCATCAGCATTTGGTTTTGTTCAATCACATCTCGTTGGGGCATGAAGCATTGTTCTTAGAACATATTCCTCATTTGCAAAAACATTTTATTCATCCGGTGCAAATAATAAATGGCGTTTATAAAACTCCACAGGAAGCAGGTAGCAGTTGCGAATTAAAAAAATAATTTAAAGAATCAATGATAAAGGGATTTGATATAACGATTAGTGTTTTATATATCGCGGGTATAGTTGGCATTGGCTTATGGACTGGCTTGCGCAAGAAAAAAGTAACTGCCGGTAATGAATCAAAAGATTATTTTCTCGCAGGGAAAACTTTAAAATGGCCAATGATTGGCTTGGCCTTATTTGCCACCAACATTTCTTGCATTCACCTGGTAAGTCTTGCCCAGTCAGGGTTTGACACAGGCCTGCTGAACGGTAATTTTGAATGGATGGCCTCCTTCACCTTAATTCTGCTGGCATTGTTTTTTGTTCCGTTTTACATGAAATCAAAAGTTTCTACCTTGCCCGATTTTTTAGAGAAACGCTATAACAGAGCCTGCCGCGACTGGCTCGCCGTTATCTCTGTGTTTTCTGCCATTATTATTCATATCGCCTTTTCATTTTTGGCAGGAGGTATCGTTTTGAAAACTTTATTTGGGGTAAACATGTACGTTAGCATAACCGTTATAGCCTTACTTACAGGTTTATATACAGTCATTGGGGGGCTGAGAGCGGTGGTAATAACAGAATCTATCCAGACTATAGTCCTGTTGAGCGGCGCTGTTATCATTACCGTTTTATGTTATAATAAAGCAGGAGGATGGCATGGAATTACTGATACCCTTCATGCTACAGGCAGCATGGAGAAAATTTCGATGCTGCGCCCGGCTGGTGATAAAAGCGGCATGCCCTGGTATGCTGTATTTTTGGGATACCCGGTTTTGGGCATCTGGTATTGGTGCGCTGACCAAACTATCGTGCAAAGAGTGTTAGGCGCAAAGGATACCAACAATGCAAGAGGCGGTGCTTTATTTTGCGGCTTTATCAAAATACTTCCTGTATTTATTTTTGTATTACCGGGCTTAATGGCTTATGTGCTTGCACAACATGGCTTGTTCGATTTACGTTCTGTTCAGCATGTTGATGCTGCCGGGAAAACAATCACGGATACCAAAGGCATCTATACATTGATGATTACCCAATTGGTTCCTACAGGGCTTGTAGGTGTGTTAGTTGCCGCATTGTTATCAGGGTTAATGAGCCAGATTTCCGGAGCTTTGAATTCCATAGCTACGCTGGTAAGTTATGATTTGTACAAACGGTACAAGCCGCAAACAACAGATAAGCAACTTGTAAAAACCGGGAGAATTTCTGCCGCGTTGGCGCTGATATTTTCTCTTGGATTGTTGCCTTTAATTGACCAGTATGAAAGTTTGTTTAATGGCATCAATGATGTAATTGCTCATATTGCGCCACCGATTACCACTGTATTTTTGCTGGGGATTTTTTGGAAAAAGGCTTCTGCTAAATCAGCCCAATATACTTTATGGTTCGGTTCTATACTTGGCGCCGGTGTTTTTGTTATTAATAAAGTATTTCCTGATTCTGCAATCGGACAAATACCTTTTATGATGATGGCTTTTTATCTATTTGTTACCTGTGTTATCATGCAGGTTTCCTTGTCATATTATTTTCCTGTTCATCATACAGTAGAGAGCAATACACTTTACTGGAAGTCACCCCTGGAACCGTTGCAGGACAAAGGGTGGAAAGGTATTGGAAACTATAAAGTATTGTCGGTTCTTTTGCTGGGCGTAATGGTGATACTATATATTATTTTTCACTGAACGTTCCTAAACTATCTATCTCCTCTAAACTATTCTAAATCTTAATAAACCATTAATATCCCAATATGTATTTCCTGAAAAAAATCATTGTAGTTTTTGCAATCCTGCTAAGTATTTCTTCCTGCCATCAAAAGCAAAAAAATGAAACAACGGTTGTTAATCAACAAACATCCAAACATATTCAGCGTTTTGGAATGGTTACCGGATTAAAGCCGGAGAAAATGGAGTACTACAAAAAATTACATGCTGCTGTTTGGCCGGCGGTTCAAAAGAAAATTACAGAATGTAATATTCACAACTATTCCATCTATTTAAAAAAGATAAATGGCCAATGGTTGTTGTTCAGTTATTTTGAATATACCGGGAATGATTTTGATGCCGACATGAAAAAAATGGCCAGTGACAGTACAACTAAGCGGTGGTGGAAAGAAACAGATCCATGTCAATTACCATTGCCTGACGCCGCAGCAAAAAACCAGGTTTGGAGTAGCATAGAGGAAGTTTTCCATGAAGAATAACATTTGTTACGAAAAAACCTCTTTAAAAAACCTTAACACAATTATCTGTGATAAACTTGGGGTACGCCGTAAGTTATACCACGTTTAAATCTGCGGTTTGCATATGAATCTTGAGAAGTATCAATTGGCCAAGTGTGGAAATAAAGATTTTCTCTCCTGGATGTTCAACCCTCTACTTTTGAAATTGCTTAATAAAACCATTGAAATCAATACTTCCATAAGATTTAATAAAGAGGTTCTATTTTTAGCTGACAATATTAAAAAAAAAAACACCAATGTTCTTTCAAAAAATAATAAGTATATCAACACTACTGCTATCAAGACATGGGATTACATTTGTTCAATCAAATTAACCGATTATGCTCCGTCATTACTTACTAAGAAGATGCATGCACAATCGTTGCCTTCTTTTATTGGCAGGCTTGAGAGCATACGCTCAAAGCTCCATTTCAGGAAAAATAATATCAGAGCCTATCAGTGTGGTAAAAAACAAGCAAATAGTAACTCATACCTTCAGGCTTATTACTGGTATCCTGGTATTCTTACTATCACTGAATTACCATGCATATGCACAGCATACTGTTTCTAAGTATAATCTGATCTATCATTCGCCAGCATCCGGTTCCTGGGGATCAATGGTATGTGGTAATGGCGATATTTCTGCCAATGTATGGTTAGACACAAGTGGAACTCTCTATTTTTATATTGGTAAGTCCGATAGCCGGAATTGTGTAGGTGATCTTTTAAAAATCACAAAAGCAGAAATACGTTTTTCGCCGTCAATATTCAAAGATGCAAAGATTTATAAGCAAGAATTTGATTTACAAACAGCTTCGTTTAATGTAACGACCTCGAAGGGGCATTTGAGATTTTGGGTAGATGCAAATCACCCGCAGATCATCGTTCAGGTTAATGCAAGGCAACCGATTAGTGCAAATGTTATCACACACGTGTGGAGAAGGCATCAGAAAGTTGTAAACTCAGTGCCCACCGTATTGTACGAAGGTCCGGACTCTTTATTACAAAACAGGAAAAATGACATTGTCCTGTTTCATCGTGATGTAAATACTGATCTTTTTGATACTACCATGAAACTATTTAAGTTGAACCCAAAGAGTGTTTATGATCCCTTTAAGGAGTTGACCTGGGGTATCAGGGTTTCTGGCGACCATTTTACGAATACAACGGATAGCTCTATGGCAAACATTTCACCGCAAAATAATCTGGAGATCCGGGTTACAGTATATTCAAATCAAACAAAATCTTCACAAGATTGGCTACAGCAGATAGAGCAACTTTCCGACCAGATAACGGCAATTCCCGCCAACCAGTTATTCAAACAAAATGTAGTCTGGTGGAAAAGGTTCTGGAATCAAAGTTATATTGAAATTAGTAGCAATAAATCCGCTGACAATGACACCGTTTTCCTGCTTAACAGGGCATATTATTATAATCGCTATGTAATGAATATTGCTGCGAAAGGTAAATACCCTATACAGTTTAATGGTTCTACCTGGTTGGTAGATACTTATCCGGATACAATTAAGAGCATTGTCGGTGGTAATATTTATGGAAAAAATTCCGATTATCGTTTATGGGGTAATCTGATATTATGGCAGAATATGCGGCTACCTTATTGGACAATGCTGGCGACAGGAGATACGTCATCTATGCATTCCCTACTTGATTTTTATACAGACCAGGTCTATCCGATGATGAAGGAGTTTACCCAAAAAGTTCTTGGTTATCAGGGATGCTTATTTACCGAGTCTACCGAACCATGGGGTACATTAAACCCTTATATTTATGGATGGAACAGAAAAGGTAAATTGCCTGAGGAATTTGAAAACGAATCTCACCAATATCATTATGTATGCGGCCTGGAGCTATTGAATATGTTGCTTGATTATTATGCATATACCCGGAATGAAAACTACCTGAGGAATAAAATATGGCCTATCGCCAGGGATCTGGTTACCTATTATGAGACACGTTATCCGCGTGATAAAGATGGGAAACTCAAAATCTATCTGGCGCGTTCATTGGAATCCTTTTCTGATTGCACTAATCCCACACCGACCGTGGCAGGATTGCATTTTGTATTGCCACGGCTGGAAAATCTTGCTTCCGGGATGAATGATAAAGCATTCGAAACAAAATGTAAGAACCTTATTAAAACATTACCTCCAGTGCCTGTCAGGAAAGAAAAGGAAGGAAACGTAATTTTGGTAGCAGAGAAGGCAGGCAGGCATATCAACGTAGAACAGCCGGACTTATATGCTATATACCCATTTCGATTATATTGTCTCGGTACGCCAGGTTTTAAAACAGGCCGATATACTTTTGAAAACCCAAGTTTCAGTGATACCGCACAACAAAGCTATGCGCTGATGCCCGTTATTAAAATCCAGGGCAGTGATGCAACCAGGCCTATTTTTAGCTGGAACCAGACAGGGGTACAGGCTGCCTATTTGGGGTTTACAAATTATGCAAGGGAAATACTGGTTCGGTCTGCATTAGTGAATGACAAGCGTTTTAGATTCCCTTCATTTTATGGACCTAATTACGATTGGCTTCCCGATGGGGACCATTTAGCTTTAATCAATATGACTTTACAAAGCATGATACTGCAATGCGAAGGTGAAAAATGGTATGTCTTACCCGCATGGCCCAACAATTGGAATGTCAGGTTTAAACTACATGCTTTTAATAATACTACTATTGAGGGTACCTATGAGAATGGGAAAATGGTAAAGCTTATGACAATACCTAAGGCAAGAATAAAGGGTGTTGCATCTGAGAGATAGAATAACAACTTAAATAATTAGGATCATTGGGAAGATTAATAAGGCGAAATATATTAAAAGAGCTATGGTGAAGGATTGGTAATAAATTGATAGGAATATTTTACTTCAGTACAATTTAGCGGTGGTGGAAAAAACAGATCCTTGTCAATTACCGTTGGCTGATGCGGCGGCAAAAAACCTGGTTTGGAGTAGCATGGAGGAAGTTTTCCATGAAGAGTAACATTTGTTGTATGCACAGATAATTTCTAAAAAAGATGTAGGCAAATTGTCACTTTTTAATCAAGAGGCCGGTTGCCTGTTGAATTCATTCGGAACGGCAATACGCAAGAAAGTTCTTGTAGAAGTGGTGCTGAAGAAACGGGATAACTATCCTGGACTGGTATACATAATTTCAGCAATGCAAGCATGTACTATCTGCAATCAATGGCATGATAAGTAACGCGTAAAACACTTTTAAAGTTTGACATGAGCAAATGCCTTACCTGTTATTTTTATTTTATTAAGGCTGCAAATATTTTTTAACAGGCACACGCACGGCGTAGCCATGAATTTAACAGCAGGTTGTGGGTCAGCTTTGTTGTGAAAATGATACACAGTAAACCGTGGAGGAATTATTTCCTCAGCAATGTCCGCCAGGATAAGCGAAACTTAGAGGGGAAAAATTTATCGAGAAGAAAAGATAAACAATAACGGGCAACAAAGCGGGCATATAAATCATGTCGCTTGTATTGTGTCCATGGAACTCAACATAGCCCAATTGCATTTCTCCAATGCGCGAAAAAAAATAAACTCCTTTTCCAATCTTTATGGTATAAAAATAACGAGCTAAGGAATATGGTAACGTGTTAGATGGTTTTTTATCTGAATGGTTTTAAAAGATATTTTTGCAAGAGCCGGTTTTGTGATTGATAGGGATTGGGATAATGCTTCCACAAAAAAGGCAGAAATATTTTCGAAGAAGGAGGAAAATTTGTAGTTCATATTGCTGAAAAGCATATTAATTTTAATACAGCAGGAGAAGAAATATGATTTGGCGGAACGATTATGAACTTTTGTAGTTTTTATTCATGCTTATAGAATTTTTATAATCCCTTGGAGATTTCCCTGTTACTTTTTTAAAAAGTCGGGAGAAATAAAAAGTATCCTCATAGCCAATTTTGTCTGCGATATCACTAATTCTGAGATTGCTTTGACTTAACAACTGGCAGGCATACTGGATTTTTAATTTTATAAAATATTCAATGGGCGATATGCCAATTTTGTTTCTAAATAATGCTGAATAATGAGAGTTTGAATATTTCAGATGACCCGCAAGTTCTTCGATGGTTATTATTTTACCAATATTAGCCTTTATATACATGATGGATTCGGCGGTAGAATGGAATAATAATTTAGACAAGCATTGCGAAATTTTATAAACCACGGCAGCAATTACGTCTTCTTGAGCTAAAATAATCAAATTTAACAGTATTGTCCATGTTTTTAGTGCATAATCCATTTTTGCATCATATTAATAAGGCTACTTTTTAGCAGATTTTATGAGATGCTGATATGCTCACTTTTTATACATTGGTATTCTTTAAAAAAGTTTTTAAATAACAACACAACGGCATAATCGAATTAACCTAATCACAAAAAACTATCATGTATGAAACCAAAATTTAAATGCATGCCTGGATGATTTTTCTAAAAAGTTACAGCAGACTATTTCTGGGCATACAACACTTGTTTATTATCTTATTACTAATGGCCTTTTGTAATACGCACGGGAAGGGTACATCAGGTGTAGTGAAAGATGCGATTACAGATAATCAGAATAACCGTTTGCCTGGTGTTACTGTTAACATAAAAGGGGAATCAAAAACGGTGGTGACAAATAACAATGGTATGTTTGAAATAAATGTCGTAAAAAATGATGCGCTTGTTGTTTCCTTTGTTGATTGTGAGACCCAAACGGTCGCAATAAAAGAAAGAACTGTTATTAATATGACTATGTCAGAGCTTTCTGCCAAGGGTTTGAATGAAGTACTGGCAAAATAAAACCGCATTCGTGCATTTACTATTTTGGAAAAGATTCTGGAAATGCTAACTGATATCGGGTATGTGTATTTGAATGCGAATATCGGGCGGAAAAGAGAATTGATAAACCTGGTGTTCGACAGCAATGTGTACTATCAGGAAGGCATTTATCGAACACCTGCTATGTTAAATATTTTTTCTCATAATTCATTGAAAATGAAAGAAAACGGTTATCTAATTTATGAAAAAAAAGGGATGATTTTTCAATCATCCCTTCCAGTGGAGCTGCAGGGAGTCGAACCCTGGTCCAAACATACTCGCCATAAGGTTTCTACATGTTTATTTTTGCATTATTTGTCGGGAAAAAGCAGGAGCAAAACAAACCAACCTTTTCCTTAGCTGTATGGTCTTAAGCAATTCGCACAGCCTTGAATCGCAGCAACCCGTTTTATTTTTGAGTCGGCGGAAGAGCATGGCAACAGGTAAGCCCACTCAACGGCCCTAATGGTTGCTAATCTATCGATTAAGCAGCCATGGCATACGAAGTATTGCCATTTAAAGTTTTCGCATTCAGATTTAAGTGCTAATTACGCAACGCACTACATGCTTATACTTACAAAGAACTATGCTGTCAAAACCGGTCAGCCCCCGATTCAATAAGCAATTTGCCAAAAAGCAAATGGCAGTTGAACTGTCAAAATTACTAAAATTATGCTTCAGTTTAAATAAGTCTTACTTCCAGGGTGCATTTCAAATCATCGCTTTGGGTTTAAGGTTGCCAACCCTGGAGATTGATGCGTTCAACTTTACAACAAGCTTATTAAAGGTTGGCAAACTTGCGACAATTAGAAATGCACCCTACTTCCATTACTTTTGCCAACCTTTCATACTTAAAATTTCTGATGGAGCCTGTCCTGTTTTATAAAAAAAGAATTGATGAACTGCAACTGCAGATAAAAAAATTGCAACAAAAAAAATCCGCTTTTGGATGGTTGCGCTTTGGTTCAATTGCTGCTATTATTGCTGCTTTTTATTTTCTATGGTCTTTGGGACCCTGGTATGTGATTCTTGCCAGCATATGCTTGCTTATAATTTTCATCAGGTTATTATATGCTGATTTAAAAAATAAAGCAGCCTTAAGTCATGTCAGTCATCTTATCAATATCAATAAGGATGAACTGAAATTTCTTGACGGAAATTACCAAAGTTTCCCCGGGGGCAATGAGCATATTCCGGAGGACCACCTGTACGCAAATGACATGGATATTTTTGGCAAGGCTTCCGTTTTTCAATATATTAATCGCGCCGCATCGGAAATGGGAAGCAGTCAACTGGCGGGTTATTTGCAGTTTCCCGCTGATATCAATCTTATTGAACAAAGACAAAATGCAGTAAAAGAATTATCGAAAAAAATTGAATGGATCCAGGACCTGCAAGCTAAGGGAAGGGAAAAGCAAATTACTTTTTCTACAAAAAGCAGGTTAGAAAACTGGATTGCTGAGCCCTCCGTTTTTTCAGGGTTTACACCATGGAAATGGCTGCGTTACCTGCTGCCCATAATTATTATCAGCGTGGTAGGATTGTATATTTTTGATGAAGTTTCCTCAGGGGTATTTTATTTTTTCCTGTTATTATTTGCCGCAATCGCCTATCAAATCAACAAGTACGTTGCCCCCATTCACGAAACCTTATCAAAGATTGCCGAAGAAATTCAAATCCTTTCCCGAAGTATTGAACATATTGAAAAGGCAACATTCGAAAGCGCTTTGCTGAAAGATTTACATGCTGCTTTTTTTCATCAAAATAGAAATGTGTCCGGTGATATTAACAGGCTCAGAAAGCTGCTCGACCAGCTTGATTTAAGATATAACCTGGTGATTTCTCTTCCTTTAAATATACTATTACTTTGGAACCTGCAACAGGTTCTTGACCTTGAAAAATGGAAGGCTGATCAGCGAAAAAGCATTCATACCTGGTTTGATACGCTCGGACATATGGAGGCTTTAAATAGCTTTGGCGTACTACATTTTAATGAAACGGATTGGGCTTTTCCCGTTATCATTCCGGAATATTTTTTTATCGACGGAAAAGAAATCGGACACCCTTTAATATCAAAAAATAAAAGAGTGAACAATGATATTGACATACAACATGATGGAGAACTAATGCTGGTAACTGGCTCTAACATGGCCGGTAAAAGTACCTACCTGCGTAGTGTAGGCGTAAATGTGGTACTGGCAATGGCTGGTGCACCGGTATGCGCCCGGTATTTGAAAGTATCGCATGCGCAGGTTATAAGCAGCATGCGCATTACGGATAATCTTGCAGAAAGCACGTCTACTTTTTATGCTGAATTGAAAAAATTAAAAACGATTATTGAAAAAGTAAACGCTGGAGAAAAGGTGTTTATTTTATTAGATGAAATCCTGAGAGGAACCAATTCACTGGACCGGCATACAGGTTCGATAGCATTGGTAAAGCAATTAATAAAACATCACGCTGCCGCTATTATTGCCACGCACGATCTTGAGCTGGCAACATTAAAAGAGGAGTATCCTGGAAACATTATCAACTACCATTTTGATGTACAGGTTAGTAATGATGAGTTGTATTTTGATTATGTCCTTAAAACCGGGGTTTGCAATAGTTTAAATGCATCTATCTTAATGAAGAAGATCGGAATTGAATTGTGAGGTATCCATATCGATAAAATGAAACATCACATCAATTGTCTTTTATATAACTGAATGGCATTTTCCAAACCGAAATACAAAGCGTCTGTAATTAATGCATGACCGATCGAAACCTCAAGCAGTCCGGGCATATTTTTCGCAAAATATGGTAAGTTATCCAAATCGAGATCATGGCCTGCATTAATTCCCAAGCCCAATTCATTTGCTTTTTGCGCAGCAGAAATATAAGAAGCAATTGCCTTTTGATTGTTGCCGGTTGCCGATTGGGCCTTACCTGTTGCAAATTGCCTGGCATATCCTTCTGTGTACAATTCAACCCGGTCAGTACCCGTCTCTTTGGCTCCCACTACCATGGCTTCATCAGGATCCACAAATATGGAAACACGAATACCGGCCTTTTGAAAAACAGAAATGATTTCAATTAAATAATCTTTATTTTTTTTAGTATCCCAGCCATGATCCGAAGTGAGCTGCCCTTCCGCATCAGGTACTAATGTTACCTGGGTGGGTGCATTAGCAAGAACAAGATCAACAAATTTTTGTTCTTTCGGATTGCCCTCTATGTTGAATTCTGTCGTTATAATTTTTTTTAATTCGAATACATCGGCATAACGGATATGCCTTTCATCCGGGCGCGGGTGTACGGTTATTCCATCCGCACCAAAATTCTGGATGTCGATGGCTGTTTTTACAACATCAGGATTGTTTCCGCCCCGGGAATTGCGTAGCGTCGCAATCTTATTTATATTAACTGAAAGTTTCGTCATAGGTCTCTGCTTACAAAAGGAATTTATCACTAAAAAACAAAACAAAGTTATGCATGAATTTTGAAGTGCTGTTTTGATTTTATAAATTGAATCCGGTAACTACCGGATTAAAAATGAGTTTACCATAATTAGCATTAATAATGCTGGTAATAACCATTCCGGGTTTCAGGAAATAACACATAACCCATGATTTATTTCAACGCTGTCATAAAAAAATTTGGAGAGCTCGGAGAAAAAACCGGGTGGTCTTATATTGAGGTTCCGGAAGAAATGGCTTTAAAAATTAAACCCGGTTGCAG
>JBDTOV010000156.1:0-12808 GCA_039933035.1 Ginsengibacter sp.
ACCGCCAATGTCTTCCCTTTATGAGGCTGATCTTCTGAAACCCTTTCTATTACTAACTCCGTGTCACCATCCCCTGAATTTACCCGGTCGCCGGTTTCATGTGTTTCCAGCCCCAAATTGACTTTTTGATTTGACAGGCCCAGAGAAGCATACGCAGCAGGAATAAGGGTTCCGGCAACTAAATTTTCTGAAATGAAATTTCGTCTTTTCATAGTATACTTATTTTATAAATGAACAACTGTTCTGATTATATTTTACCACCGGTTAAAGGTTGCGGTTTCGTTAGTTTACCTGAGGATTTACAAACGATAAATCTATAACAAAATTTCAAATTACATTAAGCCACATTGCCATTTAATTCCGAAATTTCCACCCCGACAGACAAAAAGAAGACGGTACAACAGATTTATTAGTATGTAGAGAAAACTTACTAACGAGAGTCATTATCCATCGCCGGCCGTTTTGGTGCATTGGCTACCAGCCATCCTGTTGCATACATCCAGTCGGTCATACGTTTTAATTTCGAATAGTCTATACCGTTAGGTTCATCTTTTGGCGTATGATAATCCGGGTGCAACAGTGTGCTGAAAAATATGGAAGGTATACCAACCGCGGCGTAAGACAGGTGATCGCTCCGGTAATACCAAAACTCGGGATGTTTTGGACTATCCCACGTGGTATCAATTTTAAAATGACCTGCTATTTGATTTGCCTTGAATGCAGCATCCGCTAAATCTTTAGAATTCCGGTGCGGCCGTGTAACGCCCAGTAAAGCAGCGGAATCCGGATTGTTACGGCCAATCATGTCTCCATTGATTACCGCTATAATATCTTCTTTCTTTACTGTTGGATGTGCTGCGTACCATCTTGATCCCATCAATCCTCTTTCTTCGGCGCCATGCCAAACAAATAATACCGGGCGTCGGGCAGGGTGTTTTACGAAAGCACGGCCGATTGCCAGCATGGCCACGCATACGGAACCATTATCATCCGCACCGTTCCAGATGGAATCTCCTGCTATGGCTTGTCCTACACCCTCATGATCGTGATGGCCGCTATACAATAGGTATTCGTTTGTAAGCTTAGCGTCAGTGCCCCTAACTTTAGCCACCACATTAACAGAAGGATAGGTAAAATGATCAGACCGGATGTCGGCTTTTATATGTGCGCCCGGCTGCTGCAGGCTTGTAGCTTCCTTTTCGTGAACCAGCATTACGGGTAAGCCCAGGTTAAGACTATACCCGTGATCGTTTTCGAGTTCGTACGAACCGGTCTCAAAATCGAGTTCGTGCTCCATCGATTTCAAAGCAGCATCGGTAGTGCTGTCTGCCACTAGAATAAGTGCCTTTGCACCTTGTGCCTTTACTATTCCGGCCTGGCTGCGTAGCGCGGCAAACACATAACGAAGGCCCCACAAACTCACCCATGAAGGAGGCATTTGAAAAGGTGGAAAAATTTTCATAGCCACCACGCTTCCGCTAATGCCGGGCTTCGAAGTATCCGCAAGCGACGACAACCATTTTATATCGCTATCTAATGTGGCATCAACCGGCTCAACCACCCATACGTCCTGCCATATCACGAGGCTTTTACCATTTATGTCTATGTTGGTTTTATCATCAACAACACTTCGCTCTATAGGGAAGAATTGAAAGTACGTACCATTATCTCCGGCCGGTTGCAGCCCGGCTTTTCGCGCCTGTTCAGCGATCCATGCAGCACCATTTAATTCATCTGAAGTTACTGCCCTCCTGCCACGCATAGCATCACTGGCAAGTGTGTACAAATCGTCATGCAGATCCTCCTGACGAATAGAAGAAAACGCTGTTGGCACATAGTTGTTTAAGGTCGCGGAAGAAGACTGTGCATGAAGTTGCATACTTGCAAAGAGTAATAGCAGTAAGATCAATATTTTCATATTCCAATTTTAATTTGAATACCCGGAAAAAGCATTTGACGGAGCTATATATTATTTCAATGTACTTATTTTTTTGAATATGATTATTGCATATCTATATCAGCGCTATGGTAACAAAGATTCAACAACAACCGGCCAAAAACGTGATATTTTACGGATGGCTCTTCAGCGAACCATCTCAAAAGCCTATATATGGAAAAATGACGCCCTGCATAATCGCTGGCTCCAATCATGCATCAAACGAACCCTTGATCCTTTCTTAGCTTAACCGCTTAATTTTTATATTCCTGAAATAAATGGGCGCGCCGGCATGTTTCCCCTGGAAGCCGACATGACCGTGCAATGGCAAAGTTGCCATAGGATGGCTTAACCACGAAGGAACCTCAGAACCATCAGGATTGGCTTTGGCAGAAGTAAAAAGGCTCATGTCGCAGGTATTCACTAATATACCATTAAGCACTACCCATATTTTTTTTCCGCGGCAGGTAATGGTAAAATGATTCCATTCGCCTGCTTTGCGCAATGACTTATTGCTGGCAGCCTGGTGGCCGAAAATAGCAGCACATTGCCAGGTGGGGGATACACTGCTCCATTCTTTGGAATAATCATCCGCTATTTGTATTTCCACTGAATGGGGAATCCAATCGGCCAGGTCAGTTGCATGAACCATTACGCCACTGTTCGTGCCATCGGCATTCATAAAATCAAGGTCCACAACAAAATCGTCATATGCATCTTTACTCCAGATGGCTTCATCTTTCGTTGCAGTAATTACACCGCTGGAATCTTTCCAGACACCGGCAGGAAAAACAGCGTTCGTGAGGTCTTCGTTAAACATGCTTTCCCATCCGCCGCCCGATGTGTCAGGGTCAATATATGCGCTGTCCTGTGCAAAGGAAGGACAGGTAACCATACAAATCATTCCTATTGCAAAAAACTTACTGACTTTCATAAAACGAATAAGTTTACTGGTGAATTTGGTAACGTTATTAAATTGTTGATGTCAAAAATAATTGTATTTCTTAAAAGAAATGATTTGTTGAGAAATAAACCAATCGCCTACGTTTGTTCGTTAGGGGCATCCCGTCATAAAATATTAACCAATTAAATAAGTCTATTGATCATCATGCAAAGCCACCGCCAGCATATACCAGGTAGCATGCGGCAACCATTGCTCGCTCCATCGCCAGTCGTAGTCTTTTCCCGTTTGCGCATACGATACATTCAAATCAATATCATGTTCATTATCCAGGCCTGAAGTGATTCCATTTACAATACCGCCCGGTGCATTCGTGTATTCAAAAGTACCGAAGAAGCCATACTCAACATTGTTGTGACCCGTGCCTTCCAGCATACAGGCATCAAAAGGGTTCAGGCCCAGTATCCAGTTCAACTGATCCGTTGCAAAACTTTCCAGGCTATCATGTAAAGGCGTATCGCCTGTAAACAAATCAGCAGCCATTCTTGCCGCAGCAGCCATTGAGCCCAGCCTTGCGTTTTCACCCTGCCACCAGGGTGCTGTTTCTGTGGCATGCGGAAAAAAGAACGAACTGTAACGGTTACCCGAAGTGTCCTGAACCAATTGCCTGCTATAACCAAAAGGATTGTTTACTTCATGCGTTATCCTCAATTCATGCTCTACCGATCTCCGGGTAACATCTTTAATTTGTCGCTGCATAGCTGCACTGGCAATAGGGTAATAATTTAATAAACTCACCAATGGCAAACCCGCATCTGCTGCGTGAAAAAAGGGTCTATCGGTGTCGGCTACACGCCAATAACCCGTATAGTTTTTCCAATCAGCCAAACGGCTCATTAATTTTTCAGCCCTGTTATTGGCGGCAACCTGGTAAATTAGTTTTTTGGTGGCTTTATATAATTCGGTTGCCGCCAGCAAGGCACAATAATCATCGAGCATATTTTCTTTGCCATCATTGGTCATTTCAACACTATGCTTCTCTAAAAAAGCAAATGCATTTTCCGCGGCCATTAGATATTGCTTATTAGTAAAATCCCCTGATGTATCAAAGGTAGATGCCAATGCCAGTGCAGCAATAGCCACACCGCCTCCGGAGCGGTAGCTGCATTGAAAGCTTTTCCAATCCTCTTCGTTATCGCCTCCGGCAAAAGTTCCGTCTTTCGATTTCTTAATTGTATATTTTTTACTTTCAGCGCCGATCACCCTGTCCTTCGCCAGTTTACCAGGGCCGGGTGCCGCTATTGAACGATAAAAGGAACCATTTTTTACCTGCATGCGTCGCAGGAAATCTGCACCAAACAGCGCTTCATCGAGTACGTGTCTTTTATATTGTCGAAAATCAGTTCCCGGTTTTGCATTTAATAACCCGTAGGTTTTTAATAAAGCCCATGCCGTAAGTGATACTTGCTGAGGATTGAAATACGTTGAGAAAGAGAGGTGGGAAAGATGAATGCCATAATCCCCTGTGGCATCGTACCAGCCGCCCTGGACATCAACGGTGCTGCTATCTTTTTGTCCTTCGAAGGGTATATGCGAATCGGCTTTATCAAACAACCCGGAGCTGCGTTGGCCCTTGAAATAATAAATAATATCAGACAAAGTATATTGTTCCAGTACATTTTTATCAATAATAAAAGGATAGGACGTAATGGTTTTGCCGCTATCATTTACCCGTAAGGTATAGCTGCCTTTCGCGGTTACAGGCGTAAAGTCTATCGTATAGAAAACCCAGTTTTTCCATTGATCTACCGGCCCCGCGTAAACGCATTCCCCGGTGAAAACCAGTTTTTCATCAGCATTTATCAGTTCAAAGCTTTTCAGGGAACCGGGATGTCCAGCGACAATAACTGCATGCTTTACCGCATGTAAATCATAACCTACCTGGTTGGTAACAATTTTAATATTTTGAGTAAACGCGTAAACGTTTACCAACAAGGCTAAAAAGAGAAGGCAGGTAATTTTATATATTTTCATTTGGTGCTGGTAAAAGAATAGAAGAATTATTTAATGACAAAAGTTACTACTTTTTATATACTTAGTAGCGGTTGCGGAATTGACGATTAAACGGGATGACGGCTTTTCATCCTTTTATTTATTCATAATTTGCCCGGAAGATACGCTCAGCAGCACAACTGCTGATGCGCGGAAACGGGGATTCATTATTCATTAAGCAATTGATCAACCGTCTCATAGAATTTATTTTTTGAGGCCATATAATATTCGCCGCTGGCCGGTCCATAAAAGTTGGTATGTATTTCCCGGACGTTTCCCTTTTTATCAATAAAAATAGTTGTGGGAAAAGATCTGATAGGCGTAAGCTGCGGCAGTGTTTTCTCTGTCTTTTTATCATCACCGGAAGCCACGCCGGTAATGAGCATCGGGTACTGTACATCAAATAATTTCTGAAATTTAGCCACGCTTTTTTTTGACCTGGTGGTATCAGTGGTGAATTCATAAGCAAGGGCAATTATGGCTATTCCTCTTGAACGGTTCTCTTTATAATAATCAGCAAGGAACTTCGTTTCATCCAGGCAGTTAGCACACCAACTTCCCATTAACTGAATAACCACCACCTTACCTTTATATTTTTCATCGCTGATGGAAACAGATTTACCCTGCAGGTCTTTGAAAGTAAAATTTAGTTTTGTTACGCCCTCACGTAAATGAGTTGGCTCATCCACTCCTGGTAAGGCAACCGCATCATTTCTTTTTGCTGTCCATGTTTCCTTACCCTTATAGCCGTTATAAAAAACACCGCCTGAAATGTTTCGGGCATTACCAATTTTTGCTTCAAACAAATGAATATTATCTCCATCAAAACCCGACAGCTTAAGCGAGTCGCCGGTTACTATTCCATCAAGGTACCGGTAATCCGCAGAAGGCGTTAAAAAACTTCCGGTAAGTTTATTTCCTTCCTGTTTAAAAATTCCCACAGCTTTGCGGATGGTGCCATTTGCCCGAGTGATGCTGACATCCCACCTCCCGGAAATAATATTTTTTGCACTTCCTGATCCCGCATCAAAGCGACCGTTCCTGTTTGCGTATCCATAAAGCTGCCAGTACTGCGTGGCACCTGCGGTGCCTTTTATATACGTTCCGCTCAGATCGCCATTGGCCTTCACGAGTACCCTGAAAGAGGATTCAAATGCAGGCATGGCAAAGAACATAGAGTCTCCTGTTATTTTCACATCAGTTATTTGTATCCTCTCTGTTGCGTTAATAACATACAAAACTGTTTTGTCCTGTTCCCGTTTTTCCTCAAGTTGAAACGGCACCTGCTTTCCATCTTTTCTTTCCAACACCATACGCCAGCTATTATACAATGGTTTGTTAACCTGCGCTGCAGCAAACACGACAGCCACCAGGCATATAAAAAATAAAATGCTTTGTTTCATCCGGTAATTTCTCATATGCAAGTTCGGGGAAAAAAGATATAATGATTAATGAAAGAAAGAAAATTAAAGGTTACCTGATCCGGGTCAGTTGCCGGTATATCCATCAACGTTAATAATAAATACGCTGATGCAATAATGGGTAAGGCGCCTGTTTTCGGAAAAGAAAGCTTTATGTTTTCTACATATTATATACCGGATAACAATAGACTTTTTACAGATATTGTAAACCAATCACTGGTTAACAACTGCCATTGGTTCCTGTAGGTTACCGGCGGGCAACTTCCCGAGAAGAACAATACCCTTGAGGCTAAACTCCTGTTCCAACTTCAGTTATTGCATCCGCAATTAACATCTATATTTTTCGGTTCGCAAATTTTAAATTACAGGCATAAACTCTTTTATATCTTTAGCATCATAAAACTTCCGTGCATTGCAAGAAATAACCGTTCTGCTCCTGGTTGCGCTCATTGTGCTATTCATTAACTTTAGAAGTTATGTGAAAGATTATTTAAAGAAAATTGAATCTGACATACAGGAATTAAAGGATACCTATTCCTCAACCCTGTCCCGGCCCGCTAAGCCTGTTGTAACAGAAGAAATAAAAATCGTTTCTAAAAAAATTGAGAAAGATTATTGGGAGTCGTCTTTCAAAAGAATGGATGACCCGTTAACCCAACTTGTTGAGGAGGAGAAAGAAATCAGTGACAAAACAAAACCGGAACTGGTAAAAGCCGAACCTGTCGCTTCAGTTGTTGTACCGGAAAGAAAAATAAACACGCCTCCGCCCGGCATAAAATCAAAGCCTGGCTTTTTTGAAAGAAATCCTGACCTGGAAAAGTTTATAGGTGAAAACCTTGTAAGTAAGATCGGGATAGCGATTTTAGTTTTGGCTATCGGGTTCTTCGTAAAATTCGCTATTGACAATAACTGGATTGGCCCTGTGGGGCGAGTTGGCATCGGCATTTTATGTGGAGGTATCTTAGTTGCTTTAGCTTACAGGCTGCGCCATAATTATAAAGCATTTAGTTCAGTATTGACCGGCGGTGGTCTCGCTGTATTTTATTTTACCATCACCTTGGCCTATCACCAGTTTAACCTGTTCAGCCAAACGACGTCATTTATCATAATGGTTGTGATTACCGTTTTCGCTGTTGCATTATCTATTTTATACGACAGGCAGGAACTGGCCATTATAGCTTTGGTGGGAGGTTTTGCAGCTCCTTTTTTAGTAAGCAACGGAAACGGAAATTATCAAGTGTTGTTTACATACCTGCTTATTTTAAATACGGGCCTTTTGATTATTGCGTATAACAAAGCATGGCGGTTAATGAACCTGCTTGCATTTATTTTTACTGTAGTTCTCTTTTCCGGGTGGCTTATTCCATTAAGCGATGATTCGCCGGCAAACACATTTTTCAATGGATTCATATTTGCAACTTGCTTTTATCTTTTATTTTTCTTCATCAACATAGCCAATAATATTAAAGAAAATAAAAAATTTATTGCCTCCGATTTCGGAATTCTGTTAGCCAACACTGGTTTATATTTCGCCGCAGGTATCTACTTTTTTTCGGTAATGAATAAACCGGAATACCACGGTCTTTTTACGATTCTGATAGGCGTGTTCAATTTAATGGCTTCCTATTTTTTCTTTAGAAAAAGAAAAGTGGATACCAACATTTTATACCTGCTTATTGGCATTACGCTAACGTTTATTTCTTTAACGGCGCCTATCCAGTTACACGGGCGCAACATCACTTTGTTTTGGGCATCAGAAACAGTTTTATTGTACTGGCTGTTTCAAAAATCGAAAATTAAAATCGTTGAATATGCTTCGTTAACCGTGTGGGTCGCCATGCTGGTAAGTTTATTAATAGACTGGACAAACCTTTATTCAAACAACATTGAAGTCAGTATCATTTTCAATAAAGGATTTATCACCGGGCTGTATGCCGCATTAGCAACTTACTTTTTATTTATACTCAGAAATAAAACAAATGCGGCAGGTGATAAACCGGTGCCCGGGTTCATTTCAAAAAAGTTGTTTCGCTATGCAGGTATCGTGCTATTGTTTCTTTCAGGCGCACTCGAAATTAATTATCAGTTCAAACATCATTTCCCGGGATTTGATTTGAATGTTCTTTACCTGCAGTTGTATTATTTTGCTTTTGTACTGTTGTTTATTTTGGTCAACGCAAAACTGTCGACTTTAAAAATGTCACTCAATTCACGAGCGTTCCTGCTGGTTAGTTGTATTGCATTTTACATAATTACTTTACCAGTAATTTCCCGGTTACAATCCCAGTTATTGCAGGAGCAGAAGTTCGTGGGATATTTTAGTGCCTGCTGGATTAGTGGACTACTGATGACTATTATTTTATATAAACTTATCCAGGTTGAAAAAATAAAAAGCTTGTTCACGCTGGTAAATTACGAAGTGGTAATCTGGCTTACCTGTACTTTTATTATTACATTTTTGAGTTTCGAACTATTTTGGATAGTTAATAATATTTTTTACAGCCATCAAACCCCGCTTGAACAAATACAAAATGTGTTTATTAAAACAGTCCTTCCTATCCTGTGGGGCTTGTGTTCGTTTAGCTTTATGTGGCTGGGTATGAAATATAAATTTAAGCCGTTGCGAATTATATCGCTGGTACTTTTTCTCATAACACTGTTAAAACTGTTTATATTCGATATCAGCAATATACCCGCCGGCGGCAAGATTGCAGCTTTCTTTTGCCTGGGAGTTTTATTGCTTATTGTTTCCTTCATGTATCAAAGGCTCAAAAAAATTATCATACAGGATGAAGAAAAAAACCCTGCATAAAATAGGTATCTGCCTGGTTGCTTTTTTTCTTACCACAAAAGCTCAATCTCAAAGCAATTATAAATATAAAGCACCGCTGGAAAGTGTAGTGGCAACAAAATTCTATAAAATATTGTTACCACCACAGGTAGTTGCGAAGTGCAAAGACGGGCTGGAAGATATTCGCGTTTTCGATGAAGATGGCAAACAGGTTCCCTAT
Organism: Ginsengibacter sp.; assembly: GCA_039933035.1. GTDB lineage: Bacteria > Bacteroidota > Bacteroidia > Chitinophagales > Chitinophagaceae > Ginsengibacter. The sequence goes on from JBDTOV010000156.1 coordinate 9,322, forward strand.
ATTTTACAAGAAGATTTGCCGGCCTTTAAAACTGAAAATTTTACTGAATTTCCTGTGATCAAATTTACCAGGGAGAAAGACAAGCAAACCCATATAATCCTTAAGAATACTTCCGGGCATGCAATAGATAATTTACTGCTCTTTATAAAAAACATGGTTGCTTCAAGGGCCTTTTCAATAACCGGAAGCGATGACAGTATACACTGGTTTATTATTAAAGAAAATATTTATCTTGAAAATACCTTTAGCAATGACAGGGACAATACCATTAACGCGCTTTCATTTCCAAAAAGTAATTATACATATTTCCAAATCATCATTCTTGGAGAGAATGTAATTCCGTTTAATATTATAAAAGCCGGCATTTATAAAGAAGATATCCTGTATGGCAAATACACGGAACTCCCCGGGTCGGTTGTTATACAAAAAGACAGCCTGGATAAAAAAAGTTATGCGCAATTAAGATTTAATGATTTCTACCGGATCAACAAGCTTCATATACATGTACAAGGGCCCAAATATTTTAAACGGAGTTTCTCAATAAGGCAAATCAATACAAGTAACAATAATTTTGTGAAGGACGGCTACCTTGTTTCAGATTCGGCAAATAGTTTTATAATCAATAGTAAGACCAATCAATTGCAGCTCGTTATAAACAATGAAGATAATGCACCCTTAACCATAAAAGCCGCGGATGCTTATCAACTCAATATAAGTGTGCTTACCTACCTGCAAGCCAATAAAGAGTATTACTTATACTTTGGAGATTCAACAGCACAATCCCCAAAATATGACCTGGGATTCTTTAAAGATAGTGTGGAGAAAAATCCTGTTGAACTGTCCGTAAAAACTATAGAGACTAATAATGCCCTACACGAAAAAAACAAAACGCCTGGTTCCGGAATAGGCAAACGGACACTATGGATTATCATAACAGGGATTTTATTGATTCTATCTTTTTTTACTTTCAAAATGATGAGAGAAGTTGATAAGAAAAAAGGGAAAGAGCAATAAGATTTGTTATCATAATTGCGTGGGATCTACACGAACCTCAAAAAGATAGAAGGTAAAAGAAAGAGAAGTATTACGGAAGTAAAATGCGATCGGTGTCCATAGTTTGCATGCACCTGATGGTATTGCATTCGTATCCTTTACCTTTATATTTCATTTAGCAGGCATAAAAATTTCGACACCAAATTGCATATAAAATGAACAACTCAGATGAAGTACGTGTTCACGGAAAAATTGCGCTGGTTACCGGGGCGGCAAGAGGAATTGGAAGAGCCTGCGCTCTCGCCCTTGCTGAAGCAGGTGCAGATATTGCGCTTGGCTTAAGAGATCTTGATGCAGACAATGGTGTCGTAAAAGAAATAGAGGCAATGGGAAGAAAAGTATTGCCGCTGCAAATGGATGTAAGTAAGATGGACGAAATACAGGCTGCTTTTGAAAAAATAAAAGGGCATTATCAAAGGGTGGATATAGTAGTAAATAATGCAGGAATCGCACCGGAGAACCTGGCAGAAAATGTAACGGAGAAAGATTTTGACTACACGCTAACGGTAAACCTGAAAGGAACTTTTTTTGTAAGCCAGGCAGCCGGAAGAATGATGATACAGCAACGGTATGGAAGAATTATTAATCTCAGTTCACAGGCCGGTTTCGTTGCGTTGCCCGGTGAATCTGTCTATTGCATGACCAAAGCAGGCATTGCGCATCTTACCAAATGTTTGGCAGCGGAATGGGGTACCTACAATATTACCGTAAATGCCGTGGCGCCTACCTTTATCAATACACCCGGCACAGAAGAATACCTTGCAAATGAAGAATCAAAAAAACACGTTCTCTCCAAAATAGTTTTGGGTAAAATAGGCGAACCAAAAGACGTTGCCAATGCAGTGCTGTTCCTGGCATCTCCCGCAGCCTCTCTTATTACCGGCACTACGCTATTGATCGATGGCGGATGGACGACTTTGTAAATTGAAACAAAAAGGCTCCGGGCATTCACTTATGCAGTCCGATGATTCACTTTATGGGCTTCGATGATGCACTTATGAGATTTCCGAACGGGACAATCCAGGGAATTGGGCCGAAAAAAATAGTAAGGCAACCGCGCTGAATGTATCCGGCAAGATGATATATTTGAACATTCACTATCATTTAATCATTACCAGATGTTCAAATGTTCTTTGCAAAATGTAGGGCTTGCCGCTATTTTATCAATAATATCCTTCTCACTAACCGCACAAAAAGTACAGGAGCCTGCAACAAACCATGCTGATTGGTCAAAGCCGTATCCTCCATTTCGAATTGCCGGCAACCTGTATTATGTGGGCACGTACGACCTTGCCTGCTACCTCATCACAACGCCGCAGGGAAATATTTTAATCAATACCGGGCTTGCGGCTTCTGTAACGCAAATAAAAAACAATATCGAAACCCTGGGTTTTAATTTCGCTGACACCAAAATGCTCTTAACAACTCAAGCGCACTTCGACCACATGGGCGCCATGGCGGCCATAAAAAAGATGACCGGCGCGCAATTGATGGTGGATGAAAAGGAGGCTGATGTATTGGCAACCGGCGGTAACTCGGACTATGCAATGGGCGGGCATGGCAGTACCTACCAACCCGTACAGCCAGATCGTTTGTTACACAATAACGATACTATCAGGTTGGGTAATACGCAATTGGTTATGTTACATCATCCCGGCCATACAAAAGGCTCCTGCAGTTATTTTTTTACTGTAAAAGACGATCAACAATCTTACAGGATTCTTATTGCCAACCTACCCACGATCATTACTGAAAAACCTTTTGCGGCCATAACCACTTATCCCGAAATAGCCCGCGATTATGCGTACACATTAACGGCAATGAAAAATATCTCCTTTGATATATGGCTGGCATCACATGCGAGCCAGTTTAACCTGCATGATAAGCATAAGCCAGGCGATGCTTACGATCCCGCTGCTTTTAAAGACCGGCCCGGCTATGATGCTGCAATAAGCGATTTGCAAAAGCAATACGATGAGAAAGTAAAGAAAGATAGCGGGCAATAAGTTAAAATGCGGTAAGTGTTGGCGTAGACACCGAAAGCAGCAGGGACACTTTTAATACTTTTTGTTTACTAAATTTTTTAAATATTCACTGTTTATTTCATTTCCCGTGATGGATGATAAGCCATCATATTCTTTCAATTGCATGGCCAGTTGTTTCATCGCCCCAAGGGCAATTTTTAAAAATGACGGCCCGAGGCTAACCCTGGCAACTCCCATTTCCCGTAGCCTCTTTAAACCAGGAATACCGGGAATCGCAGGTACATTGAGTGGTAATGAAACCCGGGCAATTATTTGTTGTATCGCATCTTCCCGGTTCAGCATAATTGGGAAAAATCCATCGGCGCCTGCTTCTTTATAGGCCGATCCTCTTTTTATTACTTCAGTTAATTTTGCCTCATCCCCGGCAATATTATTGTCATGTAAATAAA
>JBDTOV010000157.1:0-12706 GCA_039933035.1 Ginsengibacter sp.
ATGGAATATTGGTGCTGGCAGGGGTTGTAGTGATTGTGTTTTTTATTTTCCAGGCCTTTGCTGACCCGGCCAGGCTCATCGCGGGGCAAACAGGCGATAAAAAAACAATGGACAATATCCGGAAAGAATTGTACCTAGACCAGCCAAAATGGAAGCAGTTTGTATTGTATGTAAATGATGTTTCTCCTATATCGGTTTATACGGCAAAAGAAATAAAAGATAAAAATTTGCACGGGTTTTTTATCGGCAACCATTCCAACGCCGTTAGTTACCAGTTAGGAATTAAAATCCCATACCTGCGGCGCAGTTATCAAACTAAAAAAGATGTGGTTGATGTACTGCTGGAAGCGTTACCGGGCACTTTAATGCTTGCGTTCGCGGCGATGCTTTTTGCCACATTGGCCGGCATCTTCCTGGGCGTGTTGGCAGCAGTAAAACAAAATACATGGCTGGATACTTCTTCGGTTTTTGCAAGTGTTATCGGTATATCGGCCCCATCTTTTTTTATGGCAATCGTAATTGCGTATGTATTTGGTATCGTGCTGCATGCTTATACGGGTTTGTCACTAACAGGAAGTTGGTTCAATATTGATGAAACTAACGGTGAACGCTACCTGACGTTACAAAATTTAATATTGCCGGCTGTCACACTAGGCATAAGGCCCCTGGCCATTATTACCCAATTGACCAGGAGTTCCATGCTGGATGTACTCAACCAGGATTATATAAGAACTGCTTATGCAAAAGGATTAAGCCGTAGCCAGGTTGTGTATCGCCATGGATTACGCAATGCGTTAAACCCGGTGATTACGGCTATTACGGGGTGGTTTGCAGAATTACTCGCGGGCGCTTTTTTCGTTGAATACATTTTTGGGTGGCAGGGCCTGGGGAAAGTAACCGTAGATGCTTTGGAGAAGCTGGATTACCCGGTGGTGATGGGTTCTGTGCTTTTTGCCGCTACCATTTTTGTGCTGGTAAATATTCTTGCAGATGTATTATATGGGATGATTGATCCGAGAATTAAAATGCGATAACCTGAATTCCTAAAGAAGCATACAGGCTTTACTTTATCACCACTTCTTTGATTGCTTTTTCTCCCAGCGCCTCATTTACTCTTTCGATTATTTTTTCTTTCTGGTATAGCAATTCATTTTTTAAGGGAGCTACTGATGATGAAATAAATAACGTAGAATTAATGATCTCAATTTTATCTGTATATCTCGCTATGGTTTTTCCCATAATTTTTTCCCAGGCTTCTTCTATTTGTAAGGCCTGCACACCACTTTTAAGCTTACTGTTTTTCAGAAATTGTTTTAGCGCTTCACCAATTGATATTTCAGCCATGGGTTAAAGATAATTATATAAGGCTAAAGGAGACGAATATTCTTGTCATGCTATACAGTTATGAATTACACAAATCCTATAATTGCCGGATTCCAAAGATTACATGCTTAACCTGGTAATTCTATTATCTGGACATCATTACCAAATTCCGACAATGCCTGCTCTAATCTTTCTTTATGCGTATCGGTTATGAACACCTGCCCTTCATTTTTTTTGCATACATAATTCAGGAGGTTTTTCATCCGGATTTCATCCAGCTTTTCGAAAACATCATCCAGTAACAGGAGAGGCGGCGCTCCTTTTATAGTACACAACATTTCAAACTCCGCCAGTTTGCAGGCAAATAAAAGGCTTTTACGCTGACCCTGGGAAGCAACATTTTTGAAAATGTTTTCGTTTAAAAAGAAATTAATATCATCCTTATGAATTCCGGTATTGGTACGCTGTGTAACGATATCTTTTTGCCTGGAAACTTTTAGCAGATTTGTAAAATTATTACCGTTTAAATGGCTCGTGTATTCGAGAGAAATGGTTTCATTGTTTCCCGAGATCTCCTTATAAAATTCCTGCATCAGGGGAATTAATTTTTTACAAAATTCAACTCTTTTCATATGGATATATTCACCGGGTTTTATCAATTGTGCATCCAGTGCACTCAAAAGCTGCTGATCAAAACCGTTCTGAAAAGTTTCATTTTTAAAAAAGGCGTTTCGTTGTTGTAACACCTTATTATAATTTATAAGTTGTTGAAGGTATTCGGCGTCAACCTGGCTGATTAACGTATCCAAAAATTTTCTCCTTTCTTCACCCCCGCCTGTTATCATTTGTATATCATCAGGCGCAATCATTACACAGGGAAACTTCCCGATATGGTGAGAAAATTTTGTATAACTAACATCATCGAGATAAAATTCTTTTTTTGAAGCAGAGCGGTAAATACACACAATTTTTGTTACTTTCTCACGCCCGTTTTTTAATTCCGCTTCCAAACGAAATCCCTCTGCACCAAAAAAAATATTCAGGGCATCGGTCCTGGAAAAATAACTTTTGGTAAAGCACAAATAATTAATAGCGTCCAGCAGGTTCGTTTTCCCCTTTCCGTTCAGCCCACATATGCCAACAATTCTCTGGTCGAAATGAAAAGTCTCCGATTGGTAGTTTTTGTATCCCGTTAATGCAATTTTTATAAAGGACAAAATGATTAAAAAATTAACTGGTTAATTACCTGCGAAGTTGATGGCTTTATTGAACTGTCAACTTCTTGTTTCGCACCTGCAAATTTACAACCGATTATTCTGCAAAATAAGTTTCCAGTTCTTTTAAGGAGTTTTCATTGGTTTGAAAATCTTTAATAATGAGACCTTTTTCTAAAAGTATGATCCTGTCGCAAACTTCGGTTACGTGAGTGAGGTCGTGACTCGATATTAAAGTAGTTACCGATTTTTTAGCCAGGTTTTTCAATAAGGTTTTCAGCCTGATTTGTGTAGTAGGATCCAGGCTTGCAAAGGGTTCATCTAAAATCAATACCCCGGGATTTTGCATTAAAGCTGCCACTATTCCAACCTTATTTTTATTACCTTTTGAAAAATCACGGATGTATTTTCCACGGTTTAATATTTCGTCGTTAAAAAATTCTTTGTAATTATTCAACAAGTCTGCGATGTCAGCTTTTGACAAATCATGAAGGCTTCCGATAAATTCAAAATATTCTTCAGACGTCAGGTAATCTATCAAAAAGCCTTCGTCAAGATAGGAAGCGGTATATTGTTTCCAGTGGCTGCTGTTGGCAATTATTTCATTTTTGGAAAAAATCTCACCTTTGTCGGCTCTTATCAAGTCAAGCAACAACCTAAACAACGTCGTTTTACCGGCACCGTTATTTCCAACCACGCCAACCGTTTCACCAGCCAGGACCGAAAAATTTTCAATCTGCAAAACAGTGCGGCTGTTATAGCTTTTCTGTACATTTTTAATTTCTATAATCATAATTATTCTCTGAAGCCTTCGGCTATTTTATAGCGTTGTTGTGCAAATTTGTTTGTTATAATGTTCAGCCACAAATTTCGCGTTAAAAGAAATGCAAGACCAAATAAACCTATTGCCGCAACCCCTGCAAAAGGCTTGTGCAAATAATAAAAGGGCCAAAATATTATTAGCGGTAAAACGAACATGGGAATAGCTGCCAGCACCTGGCTAAAACCTGATCCCTGGCGATTAAACATGGCGCCTCTCGAAAGATCTATGCGCTGGCGTCTATAGCTTGCAAGGTACAAGATCAATGAAGTGTTAAAACCGATATTAAAAAGGTATGTGGCAAAAATGATAGGTATTAATTTCCAGCTAATGAATGCATAAAGAAAAGATAATAGTGTTACGAAAGTCATAAAAATGTTGAACAATAAAAACTTAGCTTTTATGAAAGTTTTGAAATCAATATTATTTGCCAATAGTCCGTCAAATTGCCCTCCTTGCCATCCAAACATAAGCTGACCGTATCCCAATATTACATTTCCGGTAATGAAAAGCGCCGCAAAAATTGGTATCATGAATTTATCGTTAACCAGGTCTGGTTCTTTAAACATAATAAAACCGTAAAACATAAATACAAGGCCGAATGATACCAAAGATTTTGTCCGTTTATTACGTAAAATCAATTTTATTTCCAATGCCACCAATTCTCCCGTCTTTCCAAACCTGTTTAGAAACGGATAATCTGTTGCCGCACGCTTCCGGGCTTTCTTTGATATTTCCTCCACATAAAGATTGCTTCGCAAATATGCGCTGTTTATTATAAAAATTGCCATAGGAACAATCAAAAAAATAAATCCTCGTAAAGGGTGAACTGCGATACTTCTTAACACCCAATTGGCGCCTTCAGCAATTGATATTATTTTAAAATATTCTAATGCAAAAAAAGCTGCGGGAACAGCAATGGCAACTACCAGGTACCACACCTTAGAAACAGATTTTCTTTTTAAATATAAAACCAGGTAGTTATTAAAAAATGTAAGTGAAAAAATAACTACGGCATACATAGCGGCAGCAAATTTTCCGGATATTCCCGCTATTTCGGTAAAACAAAATGGTAAGAAAAGCAGGAGCGGAATAAAATTAAAAACAGAAAATGCCGCTCTTAGGTTGAGAAAATTTACAAGAGCATTTTTCCTGACAGGCAAGTGCAGGTAAGGCACAATACTTAAAGTTGGTAATTCCTGGAATTGAATCCGGAACACGAAGTCCACCATAAAGTAATACGCGATGAAACCATTAAAAATGAAAACCGGGTTTTTCGCGGGAAACGTTTGAGTAATCAGTTCTTTTAAAAAAAATCCCAGCCCTATTGCCAACAATAAAAAATACAGTGCCATGAAACCCAAAAGTATCTTTGATATAATACTCCCTGCGAGGTTACGGCCACGCCAGAATTGTTTCCATTGATGACGAAGAAAAACAAAATACATAGAATGTAATGACGGCGGTTACGACAATTCAATTGCCTGTTTGAAATAATGTTAGTGTACCTGAAAGATAGAATAATTATATGTCCAAAATTCTTCTGTGATAGTTTACCTGGCCCAGATGATAATTGAAATGAGCTAATAAATAAACAAGCGTGGCTTCTGTTGATAGCATGTTCCCGGCTAATGGTACAGGAAAATCTTTTTTGAGTGCTTCTGCTGCTATTTTTGGCAGGGTATTTTTTATAAGAGGAATTATATTTTGCAATTCTTCAACCAAAGTAGTTCGCGGAATATTTTTTTCAGAAAACTCTTTGTCCCTGTCCCTCACATAATGGTTATCATCCAAAATTGTTCCGATAAAATAATTAAGATTTCCAATTAAATGCAATGCCAGGTTTCCTGCTGAATTGCTGATACCTTCTTTTATTTTCCAAAGGTCTTTTTCATCATTATACAAATTAATTTCAGTAACTAATTTATTAAGATCTCTTTCAAAAAGTGTTGCAATGTCCATTTATTTAAGTTTTTTTTAAATGTAAAAAATGCCGGGATTTTAATTTCATAAAGATAAAAAATCATTAACACTATCCTCTGTATATTTGCGCCCTATGACACAAGAGCTATTAAAAGATTTGAGAGACCGTTTGGTGGTTTTGAGGAGGTTTCTTTGACGTTGAGAACCGCCAGCAAAAAATAAACAACGATAAGCAACTTTCGCTTTCTCCCGGGTTTTGGAACGACAACCAGCGGGCAACAGCCATTTTAAAAGACATTAAATTAAACGAGTTCTGGATGAACTTGTTTAATAATGTGCTATCAAAAGTGGATGACTTTTCCATTTTGTTTGATTTCTGGAAAGAGGGAGAAGCAACGGAAGAAGAGGTGAAGGAGGCGTATGATCATGCCACAACCTCGACAGAAGAAGCCGAATTTAAAAGTACCCTGAACAAGCCGGAAGATGAGATGCCAGCGATACTCCAGATCAATAGTGGGGCAGGGGGCACCGAGAGCCAGGATTGGTCGGAAATGCTTCTGCGTATGTATCGTATGTACGGAGAAAAGCAGGGGTGGAGCGTAACAGAACTTGATTACCAGGCCGGTGACGGCGCCGGCATAAAAAGCGCTACTTTGCAGTTCGATGGCCCGTTCGCCTATGGTTTTCTGAAAGCTGAAAGCGGTGTTCACCGCCTTGTCCGCATTTCTCCATTTGACAGTAATGCAAGGCGCCATACCAGTTTCGCCAGCGTGTATGTTTACCCGTTAGTGGACGATACAGTAGATATTAAAGTAAACCCGGCTGACGTGGAATGGGCGTTCTTCAGGAGTGGCGGCAGCGGTGGGCAAAATGTAAATAAAGTAGAAACTGCGGTGCGTCTTACCCATAAACCCTCTGGTTTTATAGTGGAATGCCAACAGGCACGTACCCAGGGGGAAAACCGTGAAAAAGCAATGACCATGCTTAAAAGTCGTTTGTACGAAGAGGAGATGCGCAAGCGGCAGGAAAAATTGAATGCCAGTAATGCAACTAAGAAAAAAATAGAGTGGGGGAGCCAGATAAGAAGCTACGTTTTTCATCCTTATAAAATGATAAAAGACCACCGGACCGACTATGAAGTGGGAAATATAGGTCCTGTAATGGATGGAGAACTGGATGGATTTATTAAAGCCTATTTGATGATGGAAGCAGAGGATTAAAAAACGGGTGAATTTAAAATGTCGCCCTGGTTTCAAGGTTGCCAACCCTGGAGCCAGGTTCTTTCAACTTACCAACAAACTTATTGAAGGTTGGCAACCTTTCGACAATTTCGAAATGAACCCTTGAAGTTAAAGTATAATTTACCTAGGGTAAATTGTTTTATCTTTTCAGCTTTCTAACTTTTGAACTCACCGGTAACTTACGATTCCAATCTTTTACTAATGGTCAATAAAACAAAAAAACATGCCCGCTATTCTTATTATTGATGATGAAAAAAGTATCAGGAAAACATTAACTGAAATACTCAGTTATGAAGGATATAAAATAGATGAAGCGGCTGATGGGGAGGAAGGACTGAAAAAATTCAGGGATAAGAATTATGACCTGGTACTTTGTGATATTAAAATGCCCAAGTTGGATGGAATTGAATTTCTTGAGAAAGCAAAAGAGATCAATAGTGATGTTCCCATCATTATTATAAGTGGCCACGGAAATATTGAAACCGCTGTAGAGGCCGTAAAGAAAGGCGCTTATGATTATATATCAAAACCACCCGACCTCAACCGTATGCTGATTACGCTTCGCAATGCGATGGATAAAAACTCCCTCGTTGCGGAAACGAAAGTACTAAAGCGGAAGGTAAGCAAGGTACAGGATATAGTGGGTGAGTCTATGCCAATAAAAAAAATAAAAGATACCATAGATAAAATTGCGCCCACGGAAGCAAGGGTGCTCATAACGGGTGAAAATGGTGTAGGCAAAGAATTGGTTGCAAGATGGATACACGAAAAAAGCAGCCGCTCGCATGGACCCATGGTTGAAGTAAATTGTGCTGCCATACCCGGTGAACTTATCGAAAGCGAGTTATTCGGTCATGAAAAAGGCAGTTTTACTTCTGCTGTAAAACAAAGAATTGGAAAATTTGAGCAGGCAAACGGGGGCACCCTGTTCCTGGATGAAATAGGGGATATGAGTCTCAATGCGCAAGCCAAAGTATTGCGGGCACTGCAGGAAGCAAAGATTACCAGGGTTGGGGCAGATAAAGACATTAATGTAGATGTGCGCATAATTGCGGCAACAAACAAGGATCTGTTAAAAGAAGTTGAAAATAAAAATTTCCGGATTGACCTTTATCACCGGTTGGGGGTTATTATCGTACATGTTCCTTCTCTCAATGAACGCCTGGAGGATATTCCCTTACTTGTTGACCGTTTTTTACAGGACATAGGCATTGAATACGGGCAGCCAAAAAAATCTATTGATAAAAGAGCGATCGAGTTATTACAGCAATATAATTGGACGGGCAATATTCGGGAGCTTCGTAATGTGGTAGAACGATTGATTATTCTTTCAGGGAATATGATTATGACACATGATGTTGAAAATTACGTACTCCCAAAAAAATAACCGGTATGCGATTTCATAAGATATTCCCGGTAATACTATGAAACAGATTTATTGCATTAGTGGTTTCGGGGCAGATGAACGTGCTTTTTCCAGGCTGAATTTTGGCGATAATGCTGTTCATTTTATTTCATGGCTTATTCCCCTTAGAAAAGAAAGAATTGAGGCATACGCAAAACGCATGAGCGAAAAAATCCTGCATCCAAATCCTGTTCTTGTGGGCTTGTCCTTTGGTGGAATGATGAGCATAGAAATCGCAAAGATCATACACACCGATAAAATAATTTTAATTTCCAGCATTAAGACGTTACATGAAATGCCCCTATGGATGAAACTTTCGGGTAAATTAAGGCTTGACCAGGTTTTTCCATTGAAATCATTCAAACTTATTGAACCTATAGAAAATTACAACCTGGGGCTGGAAAATGAGGAGGAACTTAACCTGGTAAGAGAATATCGTAAATCGGTGGGGCAGCAATATACGAATTGGGCCACGCACCAGATCCTTAACTGGAAAAATGAATGGCAGCCGGGGAACATAACCCATATTCATGGCGGCAGGGATCATATCTTTCCTATAAAAAATATTAAGGCGGACTACATTGTTCCGGATGGCGGCCACTTCCTTATTTTGAACAGGGCTAACCAGGTGAATGAATTTCTCTCGTTATTGAACATATAGAAGTTTTATTTTTGTTAAACTAATGATAACTATTTTCACATGTTTTTTCATGTAGAATTTTAATATGGTATTTTTGAGCACATTTTTAAAAACTAACTAATGGTTGTTGTTATTGTACTGTTACTTCTCTGGGTTATTATTCCCTCTATTGGTTTATACGGGATGTTTCAAAAAGCCGGCATGAAGGGTTGGAAGGGACTAATTCCATTATACAATACCTGGTGCATGGTTGATAAAATGCAGTTAAAAAAGGTATGGTTTTTTCTCCAGTTAATTCCGGTTGTTGGCTTTTTTATAAGTCTCTGGATATGCATAAAATTTGTTGAATTTTTCGGGCGGTTCGGGTTCATGCACCACGTAGCGACTGTTTTAATTCCTTTCATTTATTTTCCCTACCTGGGCAATTCAAAAAATGAAAGATATGCCGGTGCCGCAGTTGTAAAAAATTATAAAAAAGGAGCTATACGGGAATGGATAGACGCAGCAGCATTTGCCATAGTGGCGGCTACCATCATACGGACCTTTGTGTTTGAAGCCTATACAATCCCCACACCTTCCATGGAAAAGACTTTGCTGGTGAATGATTTTCTTTTTGTGAGCAAGTTCAGCTATGGGCCAAGAATTCCCAGTACCCCGATTGCTATGCCATTTGTGCACCACACGATTCCTGGTCTCAATATAAAATCATATGTGGAATGGATTCATATTCCTTACACGCGTTGGTTTCCCCGGCCTGTTCAAAGAAATGATGTGGTCGTTTTTAATTTCCCCGTAAATGATACGCTTATCAATGATGAAATAAACTTTGGTTCAAGAGTTACTTATTACCAGGAAGTGCGACGAAGAACGATGGAAGACCACGTGTCGGAAGATGAAGCAAGGAGAAGGGTTTGGGATCAGTATGGCGATATGATCATCACACGCCCGGTAGATAAAAGAGAAAATTTTATTAAAAGATGTACCGCCATAGCAGGAGATACCATACAAATCAAAAACCGCGTTATCTATATTAATAATGTAGCGCAACCATTCCCGGAATTTCACGAATTCAAATACGATGTTACTACCAATGCGCCTCTTGATCCTGACCAGCTAAATAGTATGGGAATTCAATTTAATATGGATGACCAGAATAAAAACCAGGTATACCAATTGCAAAATAATCTCTATGAAATTAGTATGACTGATGGTGAAATGGCATCTCTTAAAATGCTGCCTATGGTAAAAGATATTGAACCTGCCATTCTATCTCTCTATGATAAAAGTCCATATTTATTCCCGTTTGTAGCTTCTGATAAGTGGACGGTGGATGACTATGGCCCTATGTGGATTCCAAAGAAAGGGGCGACCATACAACTTACCCCGTTTAACATCAGTCGCTATGAACGTAGTATCAGGGTGTACGAAGGCAATAAATTTGAGGAAAAAAACGGCCAATATTATGTCAATGATAAACCTGCCACCAGCTATACTTTTAAAATGAACTATTACTGGATGATGGGAGACAACAGGCACAATTCACTGGACAGTCGCTTTTGGGGATTTGTACCTGAAGATCATATCGTGGGAAAAGCTTCGCTGATATGGTTTAGCTACGATAAAGGGCCACGCTGGAGCAGGATTTTTATGAAGATAAAATAATTTTTCCGCCCCTTTTTATGAGAATGTCCCGGAATTAAATTTTAATTGTCGTCTGCGCCTGCAGTTAATATGCGTAGGTAAAAAATTATTGAAAATTCGTGCAATGACTCCAATTTTTGAAGACCTTTAATGTATCCTATCGCCCCGGAGCGCTAAATTTTGCATTACCCCGGTTTCATAAGCAATCCATTCTTTCCATCTCTTTCTCACTTTTTCTTTATCAATATAAGTGACCGCAAGATGTATAAATAAAGTATAATGGCCTGCTTCACTTTCCATAAATTTCCTATAAAAAGTTTTCATATAATTGTCATCAAGGCCTTCGCTCAAACGCTTGAAACGCTCACAACTCCTCGCTTCTATAAGTGCCATCGTAAGCAATTGATCTAACAATCTCTCTCCGGGACTACCACCTTTTTTTTGAAAATCAAGTAACTTATTTACATATTCATCTTTTCGCTGTTTGCCCAGTGGCAAATTCCTTTTTCTTAATTCTGCAATTACCTGCCGAAAATGCCCCCATTCTTCCGTAACGATGGGAGAAAGTTCATTTACCAGTTCATCCTTATCATTATATTTTTGAATCAGGGAGATACAACTGTTGGCAGCCTTTTGCTCGCACCACGCATGATCGGTTAAAATCTCTTCAAGAGAAATAGCCGCGAGATCAACCCAACGCGGATCTGTAACCAGTTGAAGACCTAAGATATTTTTTGTATCTGCAGATAAATTTTGCATTTTTTTTCAAGACTAGTTCTTCTCATTTTGCCCCTAAAAATTCAGCTTGAAATATGGTGAGAATATTTTCTTCTGTTTGGGTATTGAAGATATTATGTAACCTGTTTAAGCTTTTGTAATGGCCCTTTTAAAGAAAGGTACACCGAATTCATCTTTTAAAGGCCCTGGGTAAATCCTTTTCTTTTAAGGAATCATATTTTGCATGTGGAGAAAATTTATGTGGTAAAACGGTATCAGCCCTGGTGGGAGTACCTTCCGCAATATCATTGATATCCATGTGATTTTCACATGCAGTAAACCCCGTAAATAATAAAAGCAATATGCAACAAGTAACTAATTTCATTTTATATTTTTATGCGAAGATAATTAAAACTGTTTACCGCTATCCTATAGTTTAAAAAAAGATATGGGAAGAATTGATAAAATGGTCATAAAAACAGGTGAATAGTTTTTGTAAAAGAGTAAAGTTATAACGGGCCGTTAGCGGGCATGCAACGTGTTTGTATCTTTGTTACATGAATGAGGATTTTCTCGAAAAAAAACTTGTAGAAAGAAAACAGGCAAGCGCTTTACGCTCGTTGATTCTGAATGACAGTAAAACAGATTTTTGCAGTAATGATTATCTCGGTATTGTAAAAAACAAACTCATTGAAAAATCTTTGAATGAAATGCTGCCGCATGGAAGCACCGGCTCGCGGTTACTTTCAGGAAACTATCTTCTTATGGAAGAAACAGAAAAGTTCATTGCACATTTTCATGAAGCAACGGCAGGATTAATTTTTAACTCCGGCTATGATGCTAATATGGGCCTGCTGGCATCCGTTCCGCAGAAAGGGGATGCCGTTATCTACGACCAGTTGAGCCATGCTTCTATCCGCGATGGAATACGATTGTCTTTTGCAACTTCTTTTTCATTCCTGCATAATAATATTATTGATCTTGAAAAAAAGTTAGCTGCTGCAATACCTCTTCATCAAAACACCTTTGTTGTCACCGAATCTGTTTTCTCTATGGATGGAGATATGGCGCCACTCGTTGAAATTGGAAAGGTTTGTGAAAAATACAACGCAGGATTAATCATAGATGAAGCGCATGCCACCGGAATTATTGGTAAAAAAGGCGAGGGGCTGGTGCAGCATGTACAACTTCAGCAAAAATGTTTTGCACGGGTGCATACCTTTGGCAAAGCCTGCGGTTGTCACGGAGCCATTGTATTGGGCTCAACGCAATTAAAAAACTATTTAATCAACTTTGCCAGGCCTTTTATTTACAGTACATCGCTTCCTCCTGCAGGCGCAGCAGCCATTGCAGCATCATACCATATTTTTCCTTTTTTGAATAAGGAAAGAAATCATTTGAATAGTTTAATCAAATTTTTCCGGAAACCCGTTTTGAAATACGCTGTTGTAAAGAGTACTACGCCTATACAGGTGGTCATCATCCCGGGAAATGACGAAGTAAAAAAAGTAGCATTAATTTTACAGCAAAATAATTTGGATGTAAGAGCTATATTATATCCAACGGTACCAAAGGGACAGGAGCGATTGAGAATTGTGTTGCATACATTTAATACTGTAAAAGAAGTGGAAAAGCTGGTTGAATTATTATCATAAAAAAATTGGCTTATATTGACGACTTTCTCCTGTATACTTTTTAGTATTTTACATCTTTAAAATTGTTTATGCGCATCATTCCATTCATCGCTTTTGGAGTCACTACCACTATACTGATTGCCATTCT
>JBDTOV010000158.1:0-12561 GCA_039933035.1 Ginsengibacter sp.
GGAATAAATCCGCCAAGTCTGTATCTCCTCAGGCTATTGATGTTAACTACGGCAGCGATCGCACAAACCAATTGCAAATATGAATAATAGTTTATGATCATTTACGGAGTCAAATCACCCAGGTTAACAGGATTGATCAGCTTGTTATTTTGGTCTTTTGCCGGATTACCTTGCGCATCATAAGGCCATAAAAAAACCGTCAACCGACCCGCTTTAGCCGGAACATGTTTATGTGTATACTCTCCAAACACTACTCTGAGTTCTGACATGTGAGGTGTGACCGATTTAAGCCATTTCATTAATTCTTTGGAGGGGAAGGCCACACTGGTAGTATGTTCCCCGGCCTGCGCAGCTTTAGGAAGGCTTTTCAAAGTTGAATTGTACTGGGCAATGCATTCGTTGGCAACTTTTGCAGTAACTGGTTTCATAATTATTAGTTTTAGAATATTTAGAAATAAAGAAGGTTGAGAATCAGCACATTTTATTATAAATATACAAATGTGCAAAAACTTGAGCATTTTATGCAGGTGAAAACACAAATATCTTACGGGAAAAAACCCTCAAAAAAACGGTGTTTTCACCATTGGTGCTAATAATAGTTTGGATAACCTTTGTCAAAGAAATGATTACAGATTCATTCTGCAAATGAAAAAAAATATTTTTACTTAGTGTTCTGGGAATCGGTGGAGCCCGTTTTGTTTCGTACCAAAAAAATAAAAGCAAAAATATTACAATATAATGGGGTGGTTTTTCAATTAGAGTTCAAGGTGCCCTTCGGGGCATTTTGGATTTTTAGAACCTAATGCCTGGCGCACATTTCCCTACTTTGTTTTAAAATCACCTCGTTTCCAGGCCTTTATAAATTCAGCCCATGCCATCGGGTTAAAGATATTTTGTGGTGGGAGTTGCCCGGCAGAATAATACTTTTGCGCATTTTGCCTGAGGTAGTAATTTGAGGCCTCACGTCCATCTCTTGGATAGGCAGCCATCAATGCCCTCAGGTTTTTTTCTGAAAGGTTTTGCCGTGCAATTTCCTGCTGGTCATCCGGAACCTGTGTGTTAACAAAATCCCGCTCGAACTCTTCTCGCGTGGGTCGTTTTCTAATTATAGTAGCCGGAAGATACACGGTATCTTCAACCATCAACTGTATGATACTTTGCTGGTTGCCATCAAGATTTTTTGGAATGGATACCAACTTGGATTTATATCCTACACTGGTAAATTCTATTTGATCACCCTTCAAAACGACGATTGAAAAAACGCCCTGGTCACTGGAGATGGTGCCCTGGTTTCTTCCCTTAACCATAATACTCACTGAAGGCAAAGCTTTCAGGCTATCTGCAGACATTACGACACCATACAACTGCACAACTGAATCCTTATAAGTCTCAAATTGAGCCCTCGCAGCCACCGGAATAAGGAATACAAAAAATAAAATGTATTGTATAATTTTTTTCATGAAACTGTTTCTGTGCTGCTAATTTACGGGAAGTCGTGTTGTAATTTAATAAACAAAGTAAGGTTATCAATGTTTAAATTTGCGGATACACATTCTTTTTAACAAAAAATTGAACCATGAATAAAGACGATATATTGAAAGGGCTAAGTACCGTGCAGGAGCCAGACCTGAAAAAAGACCTTATCACTTTAAACATGGTTACCGATATTACAATTAACGAAAATACGGTTTCCTTTACAGTGGTGCTTACGACGCCTGCCTGCCCGCTGAAAGATAAAATTAAAAATGATTGCATTGACGCTATACACTTAATAAATAAAGAAGCTGACGTAACGATTCATTTTACCAGCAAAACCACGTCCTTGCGGACTGATAAAAATGAGATTTTGAAAGGCGTAAAAAATATTATTGCTGTAGTTAGTGGAAAAGGCGGTGTAGGAAAAAGTACCGTTGCATCAAACCTGGCGCTTGCGATAGCAGCAGGGGGGGCAAGGGTTGGATTGATGGATGCGGATATTTATGGCCCAAGCATTCATATAATGTTTGGCGTGCGTGGAGAAAGACCAGTAATGAAAGATATAAATGGAAAAGGAATGATAATTCCCCTGGAACGATATGGAATAAAATTAATGAGCATCGGTTTATTGGTAGATGAAAAACAAGCCGTTGTATGGCGTGGCCCAATGGTAAGCAGTGCTATCCGGCAATTTGTTAGTGATGTGGATTGGGGAGAGCTCGATTATCTAATTATAGACATGCCACCAGGTACCGGCGATATTCACTTAACGATTGTGCAAACCGTTCCGGTAACGGGCGTTATTGTGGTTACTACTCCCCAGTTAGTGGCACTTGCAGATGCTAAAAAAGGCATTGCTATGTTCAATCAGGCGGGCCTGAAAGTACCTGTAATAGGGCTGGTAGAGAATATGAGCTATTTTACTCCAAAGGAATTACCCGGTAATAAATATTATATATTTGGCAAAGAAGGCGGACAAAAACTTGCGAGTGAATTTGATATTCCCTTCCTTGGAGAAATTCCTTTGGTACAATCAATTCGGGAAGGAGGAGATATAGGAATTCCGGTAATGTTGAGTGACGATGAAATTTCTAAAAACGCCTTTATTGAATTTAGTGACAACGCCATCAGGGGAATCTCCATGCGAAATGCGCAATTACCTGTGACCAAAGTAAGTGAAATATTGGAGGCAGGATAAGCTCTTATTCAACTGTTGTTTTTATAATAACTGATCAGGTCATTAAAATAGCTTTCCTGTTTCTCCAAAGCGAAATTTTTCATTATCGGTGCCGCAATCCCATTTTCAAGTACCAATTCTTGATTGGTTATCACCCTTGCTTCATCCCATAAATCTCCATCGATAAATGACTGTAAGGTTTTAGTGCCCCCTTCTATTATTACACTTTGTACGTTCATCTCAAAAAGGGAATGAAGCAATTGGTCAGCTACCTGCCCATTTTCAATTTTGATATAAACCAGATTCCCTTCAGTTAAATTTTTCGAATTATTATAAATAACAGTTTTCGCAACAGTATCGAATATTTTTAAAGTAGAAGGCAACTTTAATTCTTTGTCAATAACAATTCTTATTGGGTTTTTGCCCTGCCACAATCTCGTTGTTAGTGAAGGGTTATCATGCAAAGCGGTATTAGTACCTGTTAAAATCGCGGCTTCCTCACTTCGCCATTTATGTACGAGACGGTTGGAATACTCATTACTAATGAAAGTTCTTTCATTTGGTAATCCTATCATTCCGTTGACAGACTGTGCCCATTTCAAAATTATATACGGCCTGAATTTTTGATGAAAAGTGAAAAACCGTTTATTGAGATCAATACACTTCTTTTCCAAAACGCCTGTAGTAACATCCACACCGGCATTTTTCAATCTAAGTATTCCGTTTCCTGATACCTTGTAATAAACATCCTTACAGCCAATAACTACTTTATTAATTTTATTTTTTATAATGAGATCTACACAGGGCGGCGTTTTCCCATAATGAGAACAGGGTTCAAGCGAAACATACAAAGTGCTTTTTTCAATAATAGATTTATTCGCTTCCTTTACATTATTAATACAGTTTACTTCTGCATGCGCCCCGCCATACTTTTGATGATAACCTTCCCCTACAATTTTATCTTCATAAACTAATACGGCACCTACCATAGGGTTTGGAGCGACATAACCCGCACCTAATTTGGCAAGTTGCAAGCAGCGGCTTATATATTGTTCATCAGTAGTCAAAATAAGGAAGATCAGTTTTATTGCTTCACAAAATAATTAAGTTTGCTTTAATGACAACAGAACAATCCTATAATAATTTTTTCAACCAACTTCTCCCGCTCTACGAAAGCAAGGAAGCGAACAACATTGCAGATTGGGTTTTTGAAAATGTAACGGGCTTAAAAAGATGGGAACGGAGGGCACAGAAAAACAAGATATTGACGGCTGAACTTGTACAACGATTACAAAAATATTTAGAAGAACTCCTGCGGAACAAACCAGTTCAATATGTTTTGCAGGAAGCCTGGTTTTACAAAATGAAATTTTTTGTAAATGAGCACGTACTTATTCCGAGGCCTGAGACAGAAGAATTGGTCAGTTGGGTAGTTAACGACCTTCGAACTGCGGTTAACGATATGAGAAATGGCGCGATTGAAATATTAGATGTGGGTACCGGTAGCGGTTGCATTGCCATATCATTTAAAAAAGAATTGAAAAATATATTTATTACCGCAATTGATATAAGCAAGGAAGCTTTAACGGTTGCTAAAAAAAATGCTGATAATCTGCAAACGCCAATCGCTTTTTTACGAATGGATTTTATAGATGAAAGATCCTGGAACGCTTTTGGCGTTTATGATGTGATCGTTAGTAATCCTCCTTATATTCCTGAAATTGAAAAAGAGACATTGGCAAAAAATGTTACTGCTTATGAACCCGGCATTGCTTTGTTCGTTCAAAATGATCATCCTTTTATTTTTTATGAGAAGATTGCAAAATTTGCGCAATCGCATTTAAAACCGGGTGGCAGGATCTTCGTTGAAGTTCATGAAGGATATTCAAACGAAGTTCGGAAAATTTTTTCCGTGTATAATTTTAATACAGAAATGAAGAAAGATATATATGGAAAAGCAAGAATGGTAAGAGCAATAAGCAATGGACCGTGAGCAATCGCCAAAGCTGATCACTATTTAGCGCTGCTCACGGACGCCGACGTTGTGGCGCCGAGTTTTTTGGCGACCTGCATCACTCTTACTATATCGCCCCAGCTAACGAGAGAATCGGCATTGATTACTACCGCGGGTTTTATACTATCACCAACACGTAGTTGCTTTTTTAATGAAGACTCAAGGGAATCAAAAATTATTTTTTGTTGACCAAGGTAGATATCCCTGTTCTTATTAATACTTACTATCACACTTTGCTTGGCTTTGGTATCGCTGGTGGCCCTGGGATTATTCATTTTAATAACGTTGGGATTGGCCAATGTGGATATGATGAGAAAGAAGAACATAAGTATAAACAAGATATCATTCAAAGGACCCGTGTCCAGTTCAGTGTCTTCATGGGTTAATTTGTTTCTTATGCTCATGTTCGTAATAATAGTAAATCAATAGACACTAAATAAATTACCTGGTTGGCTCCTGCAAAATGTCAGTAAATTCTGCAATGGCAATTTCCATTTTGTTTTCAATACGGTGTATCTGGGCGGCAAGATAACTGTGACCAATATACGCTAATATACCAATAATTAAACCTGTAGCGGAAGTGATCATTTTTATATAGATGCCATCAGCAATAGTATTAGGAGTGTATTCAGTACTTGCGGCAATGCCTTTAAATAATGCCAGCATACCAATTATAGTTCCCAGGAACCCGAATAAGGGCGCAATGCGGGCTACAATAGAAATAATAGAGAGATTTTTTTCAAGTTTATACAATTCAAGGGCTCCTACATTTTCCATACTTTTTTCAATGGTATCCATGGGCTTACCAATACGTTGAATTCCTTTATCCACCACCTGCGCTACGGGGTTATCATTGTTCTTAGAAAAACTCCTGGCGGCGGCCACATTGCCGGTAACAATATGATCGCGTATGATGCGCATGAAGTTGTCATCAATTCTTGACGCTTTTTTAATAGCGATAAATCTTTCAAAAAAGAAATACACAGCCCCAACAAATAAAATACCAAGAGGTATCATTATTACACCGCCACTTACGAGTACTTCCCATAAATTTTGAACTTTTGGTGCAGCGGCCGGTGAAACTGCAGTGGAATCAATTTGCAGGAAAAATAAATCCATGTAATGTAGGTTTGGTGACAAATGTAAAAAGTAATTCTATAATAGTACGATGGCATGAAAATGAAACGAAAACTTTAACTTAAATGTTAAAAGTTATTTTTGATATTTTAATTTTATGTCGATAAAAAATTAATAATTTGATTCCATACAGTTATACAACCATGCACTTCATGTCGACGGTATGCATCCAGGTGCGATAGTAAAATTCAATACACTAAGCAGGTCATAGAACCGGAATTTTTGAGAGGTAATAATCGCGTAAGTTCCGGGTTATTTTCAAATCTGTTGAAATCAATGCAACGCTGAAATATTGCCAAACATGTTCCATGCCCCGGAAAATTTGCTGCATAAACCTCCTTCATTATTTAGCGGCAGTCCGTTGTGCCTTCAAATTCAAAAAGAATTCTTTGATAGTGTTATTGAGTGATGGCTTTTTAGAAGTAAATTTTCAAATATAATGGGCAATGGCAAATGATGTTATTGCAAGTGTAACGGTTTATGGAACCGTTTTATTGTTATAGTTATTGTTTGAAATTATCCTATTGTTTTCTCTTCCCAGATCATGCTCAAATGAACAAGCGTTTCTGCTGCCTTAGCCATATCTTTTACGCCTACCCATTCCAATTTGGAATGAATGCATTGCATGCCCGTAAAAATATTAGGGCAGGGTAGTCCCATATAACTCAACCGGCTTCCATCAGTTCCCCCGCGAATACTTTCTGTTGTAACATTAAGCCCGGAACGGGTTATAGCTTCTGCCGCGTAAGCAACTACCTGCGGGTTTTTATCAAGCACCTGTTTCATGTTACGATATTGTTCCACAATGAAGAATTCCATCGAGGCTCCCAGGTAATGGCTTACCACCTCTTCAGCAATGCTCTTTAATCTTTCTTCATGTTTCTGCAATATATTGGTATCAAAGTCTCTTACGATAAATTCTATAGTTGCTTTCTCAGCAATGCCTTCTAACCTGACCGGGTGTACAAAGCCTTCCTTTTTTTCAGTTGCTTCCGGTGCCCATTCAATTGTTGGCAGCGCATGAAGAATTTCACCAGCTACTTTTAATGCATTTACCAGCTTATTTTTTGCATAACCCGGGTGTGCAATTACTCCATGAATAATTATCGTGGCTCCATCCGCACTGAAAGTTTCATCTTCCAGGCTTCCGGCTTCGCCACCGTCAAGTGTATAGCCAAATTGGGCCCCCAGTTTTTGCATATCGAGTTTAGCGGTCCCTTTACCAATTTCTTCATCAGGAGTAAATAAAATTTTTATTTCTCCATGCTTTACCGATGGATTTTTCATAATAAAATCCGCGGCCTGCATAATAGCCGTTACGCCACTTTTATCATCCGCGCCTAACAATGTTGTTCCACTGGCGGTAATAATATCTTCATTGATATGGTTATACAAATAAGGATGTGTTACGGCAGATAATACCTGGGTCACATCGTCCGGAAGGACGATCTCTTCGCCGTCATAATTCTTATGAAGAATAGGCTTCACATTCGTACCGCTGCAATCGGGCGCCGTATCTACATGACTGCAAAAACAAATAACAGGTATATTTTCCTTTTCAGAAGTAGAAGGTATGGTTGCATATACATATCCGAACTCATCCATCACGGCATCTTCAACACCCAATTTTTTTAACTCTTTTGCCAACAAAAGGCTTAACTTTTTTTGCTTTTCTGTAGATGGGTGGCTGTTACTTTGCGGATAGCTTTGTGTATCTATCTGCACATACCGCATGAAGCGTTCTGCAATCGCATCTTTACTGATTTCTATCATACCGGATTTTATTATTAATTAATTTTTCACAAAGTAAGCAATAACAAAGAATGTTTTATTCCCCTTTATGGGAAGGCAATTTCTCCAATACATAATAAACAATCGGGCAAAAAGTTGAATTTTTTAAGGTAATTGCCGGTCTCTTCAAAAATACGTCTTCATCCGTATATGGAAAACGATGACAATCGGACGGGCGGTCATTATAAATGGAACAATAATTATCTTCGCCAAGAAATGGGCAGGGGGCCTGCCTGGCGACATAATCCCCGTCGTTGTCGAGGCGTAAAAAGGTTTCTATAAAATCACCTTCCTTCATTTTTAAATGTTTTGAAATTCTTTTTATGTCCGGGGTTTTAAAACGGGGTGAATAATTCCTGCAGCAATTGGCACATTTCAGGCAATCAATTTTTTCAAAAGCTTCTTCATGCAAACCGGGTAATGCCTTTAACACGGCATTCTTATTGGCTCTTTTAAGATAATTTGAATATTTTTTTTGATTTTGGGCCGACTTCTTCTCCCAATTTTGCAACAAATCTTCTTTCATTTTGTAAATATACAAATCAATACATCTTCTTATTTTGATGCCATTTTTCTCCCGTTTGCGACGTAACTTTGCGCCTTCATTTTACATACTTAAAAAAGAATGAGACCAATCGGTCATTTTTTTTGAAAAAATACAGGAATATGAACCTTTTTGAAAAGCAATCTGCAGGATTTTCTGCCAGGCATATAGGACCCAATAAGGCGGAAACTAAAGAGATGTTGCGTGAAATCGGGGTGGGCTCTATTGAAGAACTTATTGATAAAACGATACCGGCCGGTATAAGATTGCACGATGCATTGCAGGTGCCACAAGCCGCGAGCGAGTTTGAATATTTGAACGAATTAAAGAGTATCGCCGCGCTGAACAAAGTATTTAAATCCTACATTGGGCAGGGATATTACGATACAATTGTGCCCAGTGTGATTTCCAGGAATCTTTTTGAAAACCCCGGATGGTACACGCAGTACACGCCCTACCAGGCTGAAATAGCCCAGGGAAGACTGGAAAGTCTTTTAAATTTTCAAACAATGGTAAGCGATCTTACTGCTTTACCAATTGCCAACGCAAGCCTCCTCGATGAAGGAACTGCCGCCGCCGAAGCAATGGCTATGCTTTTCAATCATAAGAACCGGGATCATGATCATGTAACTGCTCCAAAATTTTTTATTGATGAAAAGATATTCAGGCAAACAAAAGATATTTTAATCACGAGGGCAAAACCGGCCGGCATTGAAATAGTTTTTGGAAATTTTGATTCTGCGGCAATTGATGAATCTTTTTTTGGGGCAATCGTGCAATATCCTGACAGCGAAGGAAGCATTGAAGACTACAGGAATTTTATTGACCGCTTTCATCAGGTGCATGCACAGGTAATTATGGCGACAGATTTACTGGCCCTTACTTTACTAACACCTCCCGGCGAATTGGGTGCGGATGTGGCCATTGGCTCTTCTCAACGATTTGGTGTACCCATGGGATTTGGTGGTCCCCACGCGGCATTTTTCGCCACTAAAGATGAATTCAAAAGAAATATTCCCGGGAGAATTATTGGTATAAGTGTAGATGCACAGGGCAACCGCTGCCTTCGTATGGCGCTGCAAACCAGGGAGCAGCATATTCGCCGTGAAAAAGCCACTTCCAATATTTGTACAGCCCAGGCATTGCTTGCAAACATGGCTGCCATGTATGCCGTGTACCACGGTGCGGAAGGACTAACGGATATCGCTAAACGAATTTCCGTCCTGACGCAAACGCTTGCTGTGGAACTGGAAGACGCGGGGTTCGAATTACTAAACAAAAGTTACTTCGATACCGTTACGCTTAAAATAAATGATGTTGAAAAAATAAGAGAACTGTCAGCATTACATAAAATCAATTTCCATTATCCCTCAGCAAACCTGGTTACTATTTCTCTTGATGAAACCACTACACAAAATGATGTGCTGGACATCATCAATATTTTTAATGTATCATCAGGCATGGACACTTCTTCTGCTACATTTGATCATGAAGTTTCCTTAGATAGTATTCCACCTATGCTCACGAGGAGTTCAGCATTTTTATTGCACCCGGTATTCAACAGCTACCACAGCGAAACAGAAATGATGCGCTATTTGAAAATGCTGGAGAACAAAGATTTGTCTCTTACCCATTCTATGATTGCTTTAGGTTCCTGTACGATGAAGCTGAATGCTGCCACTGAATTGATACCAGTAAGCTGGCCGGAATTTAGTAAAATACATCCCTTTGCCCCGGATGACCAAACTAACGGTTATGCATACATTATAAACGAACTTGAAAAGTTATTAAGTAGCATAACAGGATTTGCAGCCTGCAGCCTGCAGCCTAATAGTGGTGCCCAGGGGGAGTTTGCAGGGTTGCTCTCTATAAAGGGGTATCACGAAAGCAGGAATGATCCATACCGGGATGTGATGTTAATCCCGATTTCCGCTCATGGAACCAACCCGGCATCGGCGGTTATGGCTGGTTGTAAAGTAGTAGTTACCAAATGTGATGATGCAGGAAATATTGATATGCATGATTTAAGAATGCAGGCGGAAAAACACAAAGATTCGCTTGCCGGTTTAATGGTTACCTATCCATCGACTCACGGGGTTTTTGAAGAAACGATAAAAGACATCTGCCGGCTCATTCATGACAATGGAGGCCTTGTGTATATGGACGGCGCGAATATGAATGCACAGGTAGGGCTTACCTCACCGGGTAATATAGGTGCAGATGTTTGCCACTTAAATTTGCATAAAACCTTTGCCATTCCACATGGTGGTGGTGGCCCGGGCATGGGACCCATTTGTGTGAATGAGAAATTAGTTCCTTTTTTACCGGGGAAAAATGGTAATGGTTCTGTAAGCGCGTCACCTTATGGCTCCGCAAGTATTTTATTGATCAGCTATGCCTATATAAAATTGCTGGGCGAAACAGGCATTCGTAAAGCGTCAGAATACGCTATTCTGAATGCCAATTATATGAAGGCACGGCTTGAAAAATTTTATAAAATTTTATATACGGGTAAAGGAGGAACCTGCGCTCATGAATTTATTGTTGACCTGCGGCCGTTCAAGAATCTGCTGGGTATAGAAGCGGAAGATGTTGCTAAAAGATTAATGGATTATGGCTTTCATGCACCAACACTAAGTTTTCCTGTTGCGGGTACAATTATGATTGAGCCTACTGAAAGTGAGAGCAAACCGGAACTCGACAGGTTCTGTGACGCCCTTATTAATATCTATGAAGAAATAAAAGAAATTGAAAACGGGAATGCTGATAAAAAAGACAATGTTCTAAAAAATGCGCCGCACACGTTAGCCGTTATTACTACTGATGATTGGGATCATGCATACAGCCGCAGTAAGGCAGCTTTTCCGTTAGCATATTTGAAGCAAAATAAATTTTGGCCCGGTGTAAGCAGGGTGAATAATACGTATGGTGATAGAAATTTAATTTGTACATGTGAGCCGGTGGAGAGTTATATGGAAGTGACGGTTTAAGGGTATAAATCCAGCAGACCCGCATTGCCAGGTTGACAATCTCTGGTCGAATTTTGAAAAAATGCTGTATAATAGATGGGTTGGTATACACGCCTCAAAGAAATAACAATTTAAAATAGGGGGCATTGATTGTATATAAGTAGATTTGTTCCATGCCATTGTCATTGTATTATCAAGTCATGTATCTTTTTATTTTATCCTTGCCCATAGCCTGTATCGCCTGGACGGTCACCCATGAAGAAGTATTCCGGGAGCCAAGAGAATTTTGCGAAAAAAAATCTAAGGAATCCCCTAGTCTTTTCGTAAGAAAAATATTTTATTTATTCACTTGTGAATATTGCTTTAGTCATTACGTTACTTTATTTTTTTTACTCATCACCCGGTATCATTTACTTTATAACAACTGGCGTGGTTACATTGTGGCTTTCTTTGCCCTTGTATGGATTGCAAATATCTATATGAGCTTGTTTGGTTTTATACGTGTTGGAATGAAGAAGGAAGGCCTTGAAGCAAAAATTAAGGAAGTGGAATATAAGGAATGCGGTGAAGATGCGGATAGAAATGTTACATAAATTGATGTCCCGGGCAATAAGCTTTTCAGTAGCCATATTATAAAGCAATAAAATTACCTTGCGAAATCGTCAACATAGTGCGCATCTGAAAGAATATAATCTCAAATAAAAAAAGACTTGCCGGATACTTACCAACAAGTCTTAATTATTTTTCGGGATCAATTCCGTTTGCTTATAATTTTGCTACAACAATATTTTGGGTCACACTTGTTTGTGAACTTATTTTGTATACCGTTGTTTTGTGCGTTTTTGCGGAAGTTACCTCAATACTTACTCCAAATCCGGGTGCAGTCAAATCTGCCTGGTCAATATCCAGTTGATATCTCCTTGAAAGATCGGCTCCTTCCAGTTTTTCTGAATAAAAAACATTGCTGCTTTCATCTTTAATACTAACGAAATACGCTCCAGCTTCATCGTTATGTAAACTAAGCAGAAATACCGGGTTGTTATTAACTTTACCGATGAATTTTAATTCTGCAGGGCTATCGGTTTTTACAACCGCGAATGTTGTATTGGATAATCCCATTACGCAAAAAGTAAATAAGCCCAGCGTAATCATTTTTGTTGTTTTGAATGTCTGTTTCATAAAGTGAAATTTTAAATTAAAAGATTAAATTTATTTTTCTTCATTCAAACAATCATTGTGTAAAAGTAACACGATGATGGTCGTCCCGCAACTCAACTTATACCCGCTTATTTCACGTTAAGTAAGTAAATTTCTGTTATAAACTACTGACAATAAAGAGTTTTATTGAAAAATAGCTTTGATGTCCAAATCCGGATTGGCTGATTTCATGGGAAATTGATAACATTAATATCATGTTGGAGGGCTTCGTTTAGTCTATACTTTACTCCAGGCA